>NZ_AJRH01000006.1:0-80299 GCF_000297015.1 Streptococcus sp. GMD6S
AGCGAAGCAGGTGTGACATACGACACTGCTACACATGAAGTGACAGTAAACGTTACAGATAACGGTCAAGGTCAACTTGAGGCGGCTGTTGCAGGTAACAACCCAACCTTCACCAACACTTATAAAGCAGCTCCAGCAAAAATTGCTATTGAAGCTAAAAAAGTTTTGAACGGTAAAGAGCTAGAGATAGATGAGTTTGAGTTTGAACTGAAAGAGGGTGATAAGGTTGTTGCGACAGCAAAGAATGCTGCTGGTGGATTGATTCGTTTTTCTGAAATTAGCTATTCAAAAGCAGGAGTATATAACTATACTATTACAGAAAAGGTTGGCAATAAACTTGGTGTAACTTATGATAAAACAGAACATCCAGCAACTGTAGAAGTGAAAGATAATGGCTCAGGTCAACTTGTCGCGACAGTTACAAGTGAAACACCAGTTTTCGTTAATGACTATAAAGCGGAACCTGCGCAGGCTACAATCAAAGCTAAGAAAGTCTTGAAAGGAAAAGCGCTTGAAGCTGATGCTTATACTTTCGAACTGAAAGAAGGTTCAGACCTTGTAGCTACGGCTAAGAATACTGCCTCAGGAGAAGTTGTCTTCAACGTCACTTTCTCAGCAGCAGGCGATTACGCTTACACTATTACTGAAAAAGCTGGTGACGATAAAACAATCACTTATGATCAAACTGCGTATGAAGTGTTCGTCACTGTTGCGGATGATGGTAAAGGCCAATTGGTTGCGACTGTAGAAGATGCGGATACAGAACGGGTCTTCACAAATATTTATACAGCACCAGCTCCAACAGCTACATCAGCAACACTTGAGTTTACGAAAGAATTGACTGGTCGTACTTTGGTTGATGGTGAGTTCCAATTTGAATTGTACAAAGATGGACAAAAAATTGATACAAAAACAAACCAAGGTGGGAAAGTAACATTTAATACAATCAACTATGATGCAGAAGGTGTTCATACTTATACTGTAAAAGAAGTGAATGCTGGAGCAACTGGTATTACTTACGATACAGAAAAGACTGCAAAGGTAACAGTAACCAAAGATGCAGCAACCAACGCCTTGAAGGCAGCTGTTGAATATCCAGCAGGTAATGTCTTCAAGAATAGCTTCAAAGCACCAGCGGTAGAAGCGACGATTGAAGCAACTAAGAAACTTGAAGGTAAAGAACTTGCGGCTGATGCTTATACTTTCGAATTGAAAGAGAAAGGCGCCGTTGTAGCAGAAGCTAAGAATACTGCTGAAGGTAAAGTAGCTTTTGTTCGTTCATTCGAAGAAGCAGGTACTCATACTTATACCTTGGTTGAAAAAGTTGGTACTGAAGAGGGGATTGAATACGATAAGACTGAGCATACCGTAACAGTCACTGTAGTTGCGGATGATCAAGGTCTCTTGACTGCAAAGGTTTCGTATGCCGATGGTAAAGAAGTTGTATTTACAAATAAATACACTGTTCCAACACCAACACCAGAACCAAATCCAAATCCAGCTCCAAATAATCCAGGAACAACGCCAGATCCAGCACCAACACCAGATCCAACGCCAAATAATCCAGGAACAAATCCAACTCCAGGAACAGAACCAACTGATCCAGGACAAAAGGAGGATCCGAAACCAGCACCCCCAGCTACTGAGAATAAAGGTAAAGCTGAACTTCCAAACACAGGTGAAGCAACCTCTATCCTTTCTGCGCTTGGATTTGTAGTCTTGGCATTGAGTGGATTGGTATTCTTCGTAAAACGTAAAGCTTAAGCTTTCATAGAAGAAACATGAAACTTGGTAAGTGAGAATTCTACTTCTCTCTTAAACTTGATAGAGAAAGTCTCTAGAAAATTCGTTTTCTAGGGGCTTTTTTGTACTTCAAAAAATTTTTTTAAAAATAGTCAAATTTGGTCAAAAAACTATTGACTTTTACTGACTAATGTGATATAGTAGGAACATAAGGAAAATGAATTCCTTAAAAACTTCATTTTCAATGATTCTATTTCTTGAAAATGTACGATAGATACCCTAGAAAGGGGTGAGGCCTGTGTTGAATCTAACAGACTTTGAAAAGAAGATGATAAAAGGCTTATTTAAAAAAGAAAAACCAGAAATTATACGTAGAGTAGCGAGTTAGCTAGTCTAAAATTTTTAAAACAAAGGTCAAAGATAGTCAATATCAGAGATCGTACTTAATTAACAATAAACGAGGTAAAGAATATGAACAACAACTTTAATAACTTTAACAACATGGATGATTTATTTAACCAATTGATGGGTGGTATGCGAGGATATAGTTCTGAAAATCGTCGCTACTTGATTAATGGACGTGAAGTGACACCTGAGGAATTTGCTCACTATCGTGCAACTGGTCAATTGCCAGGAAATGCAGAATCTGATGTGCAAATGCAACAACACGCTTCAGGTATGAAACAAGACGGTGTCCTTGCTAAACTAGGTCGTAACTTGACCGCAGAAGCTCGTGAGGGCAAGTTGGATCCTGTTATCGGACGAAACAAGGAAATTCAAGAAACATCTGAAATCCTCTCACGTCGTACGAAAAATAATCCTGTTCTGGTCGGAGATGCAGGTGTTGGTAAGACAGCCGTTGTAGAAGGTCTAGCACAAGCGATTGTGAATGGAGATGTTCCGGCTGCCATCAAGAACAAGGAAATTATTTCTATTGATATCTCAGGTCTTGAGGCTGGTACTCAATACCGTGGTAGCTTTGAAGAAAACGTTCAAAATCTAGTCAATGAAGTAAAAGAAGCAGGGAATATTATCCTCTTCTTTGATGAAATTCACCAAATCCTTGGCGCTGGCTCAATCGGAGGAGACAGTGGTTCTAAAGGGCTTGCGGACATTCTCAAGCCAGCTCTCTCTCGTGGTGAATTGACCGTTATTGGAGCGACAACTCAAGACGAATACCGTAACACCATCTTGAAAAATGCAGCTCTTGCTCGTCGTTTCAACGAAGTCAAGGTCAATGCTCCTTCAGCAGAGGATACCTTTAAAATCCTTCAAGGGATTCGTGACCTCTATCAACAACACCACAATGTCATCTTGCCAGACGAAGTCTTGAAAGCAGCAGTGGATTATTCTATCCAATACATTCCTCAACGTAGCTTGCCAGATAAGGCTATTGACCTTGTAGACGTAACGGCTGCTCACTTGGCAGCTCAACATCCTGTAACAGATGTGCATGCTGTTGAACGGGAAATTGAGGCAGAAAAAGACAAGCAAGAAAAAGCAGTTGAGGCAGAAGACTTTGAAGCAGCTCTCAATGCTAAAACTCGCATTGCAGAATTAGAGAAAAAAGTCGAAAACCACACAGAAGACATGAAAGTGACTGCCACTGTCAATGATGTGGCTGAGTCTGTGGAACGAATGACAGGTATCCCAGTGTCACAAATGGGAGCGTCAGACATCGAACGTTTGAAAGATATGGCTCATCGCTTGGAACACAAGGTTATCGGCCAAGACAAGGCGGTTGAAGCAGTGGCTCGTGCTATTCGTCGTAACCGTGCTGGTTTTGATGAAGGCAATCGCCCAATCGGTAGCTTCCTCTTTGTAGGTCCAACTGGGGTTGGTAAGACCGAGCTCGCTAAGCAATTGGCACTGGATATGTTTGGAACTAAGGATGCTATCATTCGTTTGGATATGTCTGAATACAGTGACCGCACAGCTGTATCTAAGTTAATCGGTACAACAGCAGGTTATGTGGGTTATGATGACAATAGCAATACTTTGACAGAACGTGTTCGTCGTAATCCTTACTCTATCATTCTCTTGGACGAAATTGAAAAGGCGGATCCTCAAGTAATCACCCTTCTCCTTCAGGTCTTGGATGACGGTCGTTTGACTGATGGTCAAGGAAATACAGTGAACTTCAAGAACACGGTCATTATCGCGACATCAAATGCTGGATTTGGCTATGAAGCTAACTTGACAGAAGATGCAGATAAACCAGAATTAATGGATCGTTTGAAACCATACTTCCGTCCAGAATTCCTTAACCGCTTTAACGCAGTTATCGAGTTCTCACACTTGAATAAGGAAGACCTTTCTAAGATTGTGGACTTGATGTTGGCTGAAGTCAACCAAACCTTGGCTAAGAAAGACATTGATTTGGAAGTCAGCCAAGCAGCTAAGGACTTTATCACAGAAGAAGGCTATGACGAAGTTATGGGTGTTCGTCCTCTCCGTCGCGTGGTTGAACAACAAATTCGTGATAAGGTGACGGACTTCCACTTGGATCATCTAGATGCTAAACATTTGGAAGCAGATATGGAAGATGGCGTTTTGGTTATTCGTGAAAAAGCCTAACTCAAGATTTTGAGAATAAAAAAAGAAGGAACTAGCTAAAAGCTGGTTCCTTTTTGTGTTTAGATGACATGGCGCTCAAAGGCATCATCTGAGATTCCTTGTTCCAGGATGAGTTTTGCCCATTCTTTAGCAGAAAAGAGGCTGTGGTCCTTGTAGTTTCCGCAAGATTCGATGGTTGTTCCAGGGACATCTTCCCAAGTAGTGGTTTCAGCAATTTCCTTGAGCGAATCCTTGATAACAGCTGCAATTTCAGCACTGGTATGGCGACCCCACATAATCATGTGGAAGCCTGTGCGACAACCAAATGGTGAACAGTCAATCATGCCGTCAATTCGGGTACGGATGAGTTTGGCCAAGAGGTGTTCGATAGTGTGAAGCCCAGCAGTAGGGATAGAGTCTTCATTTGGCTGTACCAAGCGAATATCAAAGTTGGAGATGATGTCTCCCTTTGGCCCCGTTTCTTCCCCAATCAAGCGAACATAAGGTGCTTTAACAATGGTGTGGTCAAGTTCAAAACTTTCAACAATAACTTCTTTTGACATGGTAAATCCTTTCAGTTTTCTTCTTTCATTATAACATAAAGGGTGCTGTTGATGGAGTTTGATAAATGACTTTTTATAATAAAGTCTCTATACATAAACCTCAGAATTATAAAGAAAGAATGGAGAGAAGAATACCTTGTGAAAGAAAAGTTTAGTTTTTCTAGTGGAACTCAGGTGACTTTTGAAAAGTGGATCAACTTTTTCTGAAATTTCTGTTTAATCTCTGAACTAATTCTGAACTAGATTGGGTATACTGGAGAAAATAAAGATAAAGGAGTTCAGTATGGAACATATTGTAAAAATTGATCGTGTTTCTAAAAAATATGGAGACAAGCAAATTTTAAAGGATATTTCTTTTACAGCTAGGAGTGGTCGCATTACGGCTTTTCTAGGACATAATGGTGCAGGAAAAAGCTCGACCTTGAGGATTCTCTTGGGCTTAGATCGGGCGACAGCAGGAACTGCGACTTTTGATGGACAAACCTATCAGTCAATGATTTATCCTCTCAAAACAGTAGGTGCAGCTTTTGACGGTATTGGAGGTCTGCCAAATAGAAAGGTTTACGACCATCTGCATATTATTGCTGCAAGTAATGCTATTCCGAAGTTTCGGATTGATGAGGTATTGGATATGACTGGGATCGCTCATAAGAAAAAGGATTTCTTATCAAGCCTGTCTCTAGGAGAGGGGCAGCGCCTGGGGTTGGCAGTAGCTTTACTAGGTGATCCTCAGTTTCTTATATTAGATGAGCCGACTAATGGACTAGATCCAAGTGGGATTAAGTGGTTTAGAAGGTTCATTCGCCAGCAGGCTGATTTTGGGAAAACCGTCCTTCTATCCTCTCATATCCTGTCTGAGGTACAAATGGTAACAGATGATGTAGTCTTGATTCATCATGGGCAAATTATCGAACAGGGAACGCTAGAAGATGTATTACAAGGAACAGATAGTTTAGAAGAGCTCTTCTTCGACTTAACAGAGGAGGTTTAAGATGAAAGAGACGATGTCCTTATTGCATTCAGAATGGTTGAAAATCCGATCAATCAAGGCTTTCAAAGTGAGTGTGGCCTTCATGCTACTATTGGTGCCTGTCGTATCCTGGTTGGAGGGCCGACAATATCTGTCTATCGGCTTGGATGCTACACCTGAGACGGTTCCCGGTCTGGCAGAAGCTATTGATCCGCTTGAATATCTAGGTCTTAATGGCGCTTCTATGGCGGTCATGGTTTTGGTCATTTTAGCTGGAATTTTGGGAGCTATGGAATTTCAGTCTCATAGCTTGCGAACCAGTCTATTGGCTTGTAATAACCGCTTGAAGCTACTTATGGGGAAAATATTGACCTTTGGTTTGTTTTCACTCATCATTAGCTTGTTATCCATTTATTTGAGCTATATGGTCATGCATCTGGCTTTAGGAAAGGAAGGGCTTGATCCGATTTTGCTCAATCAGGCAGCTTGGAGTTTGATTTTGTGGAAAACCTTATCTCTAACCCTCTTGGGGATCCTTTCATTTTTGTTAGGTTTATTGGCTCGGACCATGCTAGTTTCTCTGCTATTTCTCGTACCCCAGATCTATAATCTGGGAAACTACCTAGCTGCTCACACGAGTTGGGGAGCTTATCTGCCACAACCAGCAGGAGAGTTGTTTGCGGCAACGCCAACTTCCCAATATGCCAACAATCCCTTGCAAGGACTCTTGATACTAAGCGTATGGCTGCTAGTCATCGGCGGCATGGCTTCTCTGCGCTTTTTGAAGACGGATTTAGGAGGGCGATACTGATGATAAAAGCTCTGCTTAGAAGTGAATGGATTAAGTTCCGTTCTTACTATCTCGCTCTTGCTGCAGCCTTGGTGGTTCTGGTAGTCGTTCCTTTTTTCCTGATGAATCTTGACTATAGTCAGACAGCAGTTGGTCAGACGAAGGCTCTGAGCGAGGTTTTGCATGCCCTCTATCTGGCGCAGCCTGTCATCGTCATCTTCACTTCTCTCTATTTTGCCCAGGAGTTTGTCAAGTCTGGGATGCGAACGAATTTTCTAACCGTATCAAATAGAAAGGCTTGGTTGGCTGGGAAATTCCTTTTTCTGGCCGTTCTGCTCTTGGTTTTCTACAGTGTCATGATAGGCAGCTGTTTCTTTGTTATGCTGGCTCGATTTGACCTAGACTTTAGCTGGTCCTTACTGGGGAAATTCCTTTATTACAGCTCTTTTGGTCTTTTTAGCAATCTTTTTCTGGCTTTTTTAACTGCCGGCCTCGCTTTGCTCTTTCAATCTTGGGTTGTGCCGGTCTCTGTGCTCTTTCCTCTCTTGATTGGTCTCAGTCGTTTGTTGGCAACTTTCATCAAGGAAGCAAAATACCTGCCCGATCTGGCTACCCTAAATCTTTTTGAGTATGAAGGACTTCAGCATTCGATAGATCTATCAGGGTTGGGAATACAGCTGTTCTGGCTAGCTTTGATTTGGAGCTCTGCTATATTCTTGACCTTGAAACGAGATGTTCGCTAGAGGTATGCTATAATGGAAATCATGAGACAGTATCGTATTTTGGTGGTTGATGACGACCGGAGCATTTTAAAGCTAGTGAAAAACGTCCTAGAGCTCGATGCTTATGACGTGACGACGCTTGATCGGATAGAAGAGCTAGAGTTGACGGATTTTGTAGGATATAATTTGATTCTGCTGGATGTGATGATGGAGCCTGTTAATGGTTTTGAGTTGTGTTCCTACATTCGTCCTCATCTTTCGTGTCCAATCATCTTTCTGACGGCTAAGGAGTTAGAGGCGGACAAGGTGGAAGGGCTCTTTCGCGGAGCAGATGACTATATTATCAAGCCTTTTGGGACCAAAGAATTGCTGGCGCGTGTCAGGGCTCATCTTAGGCGGGAGGAAAGACGTGAGGAGCGCTATTCTGAAATTGCTTCTTGTCAATTTTATCCAGAGCGCTATGAAGTTGCCTATTTTGGTAAAGTCTTGAAATTTTCAGAGCGAGAGTTTAAGTTGCTGTATTTACTAGCTAGCAATCCCAAGCAGACCTTTTCAGCTGAACGCCTGCATACTTTACTTTACCCAGAAAGCTCAGAAACACAGCTTCGCTCCATCTCAGAGTATGTATATCAAATTCGCCAAAAATGCAAACAAGAAGGGTTGCAAGCAATTGCAACAGTTAGAGGAGTAGGCTATAGATGGCAATTAGAACCCGAAATTTCAAAAGCCTAGTCTGGACAACTAGCTTGAAAATCGTCTTTTTCCATGTTTTGATTTTTGTGCTTATAGGTTATGAATTTACGCAAGGAAGTGATCACGTTCTTTTCGCCTTGTTTTTCTGGGCAGGGAGTTTGCTGCTGATTACTTTTTATCATATTTTGAAATTGCTCCGAAAAATTGACAGGGAAATAAAAATGCTAAAGAGCGAGAAGCTTTTAGAAGAAAATCAAAGCCAGCTTTTTCGGATTGAGGAAATGCTAGAAGTCTACAGCGATTTACGGAGCAGCCACCAAGAAAATACTCGTCTTCTAGAAAGAGAGCAGCAGCATAATCAGGAGTTGATTTTACAGCTATCAGCGACATCGCACGATTTGAAGACGCCCCTAACTGTGATTAAAGGGAATGCTGAGCTCTTGGAGTTGGCGCAATTGAGCCAGCCGCAGGCAGACTATGCTGCTGAGATTTTGCAGGCCAGTCACAAGATGGAAGAGTATTGTGGCTCTTTGATTGATTACGCTAAGACTTTTCAGATTGATTCTAATCAGTTCAGTCAGCTTTCCTTGGAGGACTTTTTGGCTGATTTAAAGGACGACTGGGCACTGTTCAGCAAACAGGAAAACTATCGTTTCTACCTCCAAGAAGATTGTGATCTTAGTCTGATTTTGTCAATTCATTTGGACTATCTCAAACGAGCTTTGCTCAATATTTTACTGAATGCGCTTGAACATGCTAATCAGGATCAAAAGGAAGTGAAGCTGACGATATCAGTACAGCAGGACCAGTTGGTTTTTGCTATCTGGAACAATGGACCTGCATTTTCAGAGGAGATGCTGCTGGGAGCGGAACAGCTCTTTTATCAGAGTGACCAAAGCCGCAATTCAGCTAATCCCCATCATGGAATCGGCTTAGCCTTTTCTAAGCAGGTGGCTCTCTTGCATGGTGGTCGTTTGACCCTGATCAATCTAGACCAAGGAGGAGCCTCTGTCGAGTTGACAATTTCATTGAAATAAATGAGAATGGAAAATCATAAAAACGCATAATACCAAGTGTCCAAAAGACTTGATATTATGCGTTTGATTTTTTTTATTATGTAAAGATTTACTGGATTTTTCTCTCAAATGGAGTTTTTGTCCAGCCTTGTTTATTTATTTGCGATACAAGCGATCGTATTGGTAGTAAGGGTCAAAGGTTACGTTGATACCTAGTTTGCGAAGGACATTCTTGTCTTCATCGGTCAAAATGATGGTTGAGTGGGCTTCGCTTCCTTTGAGATTCCCAAGTTCCTCCATGGCACGCGCAGCGTCAGGATTTTCCATAGCTGTGATTGCAAGTGCAATCAGGATTTCATTTGAGTGGAGGCGAGGATTGCGACTACCGAGATGATTGATTTTAAGACCTTGAATTGGTTTGACGACTTCAGGTTCGATTAATTTTACTTCCTTAGCGATGTTAGCTGATTTTTTGATGGCATTGATCAAGGCTGCAGCTGTAGGACCAAAGAGTTCAGAGTTCTTGCCAGTGACGATTTCCCCATTTGGCAATTCGAGAGCAAGGGCAGGCCCACCAGTTTCTTCTGCTTTTTGGCGTGCAGCGACAGCAACCTTACGGTCTGCAGGTGTGATACCGAGGTCGTTCATGAGAAGTTCAATTTTCTTGACAGCAGTTTCTCCGACTTTTTCAGCTTTAAAATCAAGAACAGTCTGGTAGTAGCGACGGATGATTTCTTGTTTAGAAGCTTCGATAGCAGATTCATTATCAGTAATAGCGAAGCCAACCATGTTGACACCCATGTCTGTTGGTGAAGCGTATGGAGATTCACCTAGGATACGTTCCAACATACGCTTGAGCACTGGGAAAATTTCGATATCACGGTTGTAATTGACAGTGGTTTCTCCGTAGGTTTGGAGATGGAAAGGGTCAATCATATTAACATCATCAAGGTCTGCGGTTGCAGCCTCGTAGGCCAAGTTGACTGGATGATGAAGGGGTAGGTTCCAAACTGGGAAGGTTTCAAACTTAGCGTAACCAGACTTGATGCCATTGAGTTGGTCATGGTACATATTGGACATACAAGTTGCCAATTTTCCAGAACCAGGTCCAGGAGCTGTCACGACGATCAAGTTACGACTGGTTTTGATGTAGTCGTTTTTCCCCATACCTTCAGGAGAAATGATGTGGTCCATATCGGTCGGATATCCTTTGATCGGATAATGAAGATAAGAATCAATCCCGTTTTTATCTAACTGGTTGCGGAAGGCATCTGCAGCGGGTTGTCCAGCGTATTGTGTGATGACAACCGAACCAACAAAAATTCCCAGCTCATTGAATTTGTCAATCAAACGAAGAACTTCTTGGTCATAAGAAATGCCTAGGTCACCACGCGCTTTAGAATGTTCGATATTGCTTGCGTTAATGGCGATCACAACTTCAACCTTCTCTTTCAATTCTTGCAAGAGCTTGATTTTATTGTCAGGCTCATAACCAGGAAGAACGCGAGCAGCGTGGAAATCTTCTAACATTTTGCCACCAAACTCCAAGTAGAGCTTGCCGTCAAATTGGTTAATGCGCTCCAAAATGTGGTCGCGCTGTAGATTCAAATATTGTTCAGAACTAAAAGCTTGTTTTTTCATTTTTTTACCTCTGACCTCTATTATAATAAAAAATTGGAAGATAGGAAACTACGGAGTCAAAAAAGAAATCAAAAAGATTAGGCAAACGCTTGCACTAAGTTTGAAAAAGCGCTATCATAGACTATAGATTATTAAAATAATGAGGTAAGAAGATGCAAGAAAAATGGTGGCACAATGCCGTAGTCTATCAAGTCTATCCCAAGAGTTTTATGGACAGCAACGGAGATGGAATTGGCGATTTGCCAGGAATTACTAGTAAGTTAGACTATCTAGCTAAGTTAGGAATCACAGCGATTTGGCTTTCTCCTGTTTATGATAGTCCTATGGATGATAATGGTTATGATATTGCTGATTATCAAGCGATTGCAGCTATTTTCGGAACCATGGAGGACATGGATGAACTCATCGCAGAAGCTAAGAAGCGTGATATTCGAATTATCATGGACTTGGTAGTCAATCATACCTCAGATGAACACGCATGGTTTGTCAAGGCTTGTGAGAATCCTGATAGCCCTGAGCGTGACTACTATATCTGGCGAGATGAGCCCAATGATTTGGAGTCTATCTTTAGTGGGTCTGCTTGGGAATACGATGAAAAGTCGGGTCAATACTATCTCCACTTTTTCAGTAAGAAACAGCCGGATCTCAACTGGGAGAATGAAAAACTTCGTCAGAAAATCTATGAGATGATGAACTTCTGGATTGATAAAGGTATTGGTGGTTTCCGTATGGATGTCATTGACATGATTGGGAAAATTCCTGATGAGAAGGTAGTGAATAATGGTCCTATGCTCCATCCCTATCTCAAGGAAATGAATCAGGCGACCTTTGGCGACAAAGATCTTTTGACAGTAGGGGAAACATGGGGGGCAACGCCAGAGATTGCCAAATTCTACTCTGATCCAAAGGGACAAGAATTGTCTATGGTCTTCCAGTTTGAACACATCTGTCTTCAATATCAAGAAGGGCAACCTAAGTGGCACTACCAAAAAGAGTTAAATGTAGGGAAGTTGAAAGAAATCTTCAACAAATGGCAGACAGAGTTAGGAGTTGAAGACGGCTGGAATTCCCTCTTCTGGAACAATCATGACCTTCCTCGCATCGTCTCTATCTGGGGAAATGAGCAAGAATACCGTGAAAAATCTGCTAAAGCCTTTGCGATTTTGCTTCATCTCATGAGAGGGACGCCTTATATCTATCAGGGTGAAGAGATTGGAATGACCAACTATCCTTTTGAAACACTGGACCAAGTAGAAGATATTGAATCCCTCAACTATGCGCGTGAAGCTCTTGAAAAAGGTGTTCCGCTCGAGGAAATTATGGACAGTATCCGTGTCATCGGACGTGATAATGCCCGTACCCCGATGCAATGGGACGAGAGCAACAACGCTGGCTTCTCAACAGGTCAACCTTGGTTGGCAGTTAATCCAAACTATCAAGAAATCAACGTTCAAGAAGCACTAGCAAACCCAGATTCGATTTTCTATACTTATCAAAAACTCGTGCAAATCCGTAAGGAGAACAGCTGGCTGATTCGAGCTGACTTTGAATTGCTTGATACAGCTGACAAGATCTTTGCTTATATCCGTAAGGACGGTGACCGTCGTTTCCTAGTTGTGGCTAACTTGTCCAATGAAAAACAAAACTTTTCAGTAGAAGGAAGAGTTAAGTCAATCTTGATTGAAAACACTACTGCTAAAGAAGCAGTTGAAAAACAAACCTTGGCTCCATGGGATGCCTTCTGTGTGGAACTAACGGATTAAAATAAGTGAACCTCAAGCCTTTGATGCTTGGGGTTCTTTTACTAAAAAATATATAGAAAAGCCTCTAAAAAATATTTGTTAGAATTTTCTAAAAAATCTGGCTAAAGTCCTTGCTTTTATGAAAAAATAGGGTATAATGGTGAAAACACTATCTTTAAGGAGATTACTTATGAAATCGAAAAAGTGGCTCTTAGGAGCAGGTGCTGTTTTGAGTGCAGCCATACTGTTAACTGCTTGTGGGCAAAGTGAAAAGAAAGCGGATGCTCCCAAGACTTTCTCTTATGTCTACGCTATGGATCCATCTTCTTTGGATTATAGTGTGACGAGCAAGAGCTCAACCTCTGACGTTATAGCAAACGTTGTTGATGGTCTTTTGGAAAATGATAAGTATGGGAACTTAATTCCATCACTTGCAGAAGACTGGTCTGTTTCAAAGGATGGTTTGACTTACACCTACAAACTTCGTAAGGGTGTAAAATGGTATACTTCTGATGGAGAAGAATACGCTGAAGTTAAGGCCAAAGACTTTGTTACTGGGCTTAAACATGCTGCTGACGGAAAATCAGATGGTCTTTCTTTGATTCAGGATTCTATCAAAGGTTTGGCAGAGTATGTTAGTGGTGAGAGCAATGATTTCTCTACCGTAGGAGTTAAGGCTGTTGATGATTACACGGTAGAATACACGCTCAACAAACCAGAAAGTTTCTGGAACTCTAAGGTCACAACTGCAACCATGCTGCCAGTTAATGAAGAATTTTTGAATTCTAAAGGGAGCGACTACGGTGCACCAACCCCATCAGGTATCCTATATAATGGTCCTTATTTCTTGAAATCATTGACTTCAAAATCAGTCATCGAATATGAAAAGAATCCAAACTACTGGGATAAGGACAATGTCAAGATTGACAATATTAAACTAACTTTCTACGATGGATCAGACCAAGAATCTTTGATTCGTAGCTTTACACAAGGTGCCTATACAACAGCTCGTCTCTTCCCAACAAGTTCAAATTTTGAGTCAACTAAGAAAGAGTACGGAGATAAGATTGTCTACAGTCCCCAAGAAGCGACAAGCTACTACCTCACTGTTAACGTAAACCGCCAATCTTATAATAAAACAGCCAAAACAGACGAGGCTCAAAAAACTTCAACGAAAGAAGCTCTTCTCAACAAGAACTTCCGTCAGGCGCTGAACTTTGCTCTTGACCGTCATTCTTATACTGCTCAGTTGAATGGTGAAGAAGGTGCGAACAAGATTATCCGTAACAGCCTAGTGCCTCATGACTACGTTCAAGTGGGTGAAAAAACCTTTGGAGAGTTGGCACAGGCAGAGCTCGTTTCATATGGAGACCAGTGGAAAGATGTAGCCCTTACAGATGGCAAGGATACGATTTACAGTCCTGAAAAAGCTAAGGCAGCCTTTGCTAAAGCCAAGGAAGAATTGCAAGCCAAGGGTGTTACCTTCCCAATCCATTTGGATATCCCCGTTGAACAAACAGATGTAATCGCGGTTCAACAAACCAACTCACTCAAGCAGTCTATCGAATCATCACTTGGTACTGAAAATGTCATTGTCGATGTCCTTCAAATGACCGATAATGAGAAATTGAGCATTACATCTCAAGCCAAGGTTCCATCCCAAAAAGACTATGACTTGAACGGAACTGGTTGGGGGCCAGACTATCAAGACCCAGCTACCTACCTCAACATCCTTGATGCTAAGAAGGGTTCTGCCCTTAAACACTTGGGGATTAAGCGCGGAAATGATCCAGAAGTGATGGCTCAAGTTGGATTGGACGAATACAAGAAACTCTTGGATGACGCTGCAGCTGAAACAAGCGACCTTAACAAGCGTTATGAAAAATATGCTAAAGCTCAAGCTTGGGTATCGGATAGTTCACTTTTAATCCCAGTTGCTTCTTCAGGTGGTTCTCCAACGGTTAGCCGTACTGTACCATTTACAAAAGCTTACTCTCAAGTCGGGATCAAGGGAGACCCATTTGTGTTCAAAGGTTTGGAGTTGCAAAATGACGTTGTGACTGCAAAAGAATACGAAGAAGCCTTCAAGAAATGGCAACAAGAAAAAATCGAGACAAATGCCAAATACCAAAAAGAACTTGAAAAACACGTCAAGTAATCTATAAATAGACAAGGAAGTTGCAGGAAACTGTGCTTCCTTTTTGTTTTGAGACACCAGTTGTCATAAAAGCAGCAACTTTACATTTTTGAATAAATTTGATAAAATATGGTTATGTTATAAAAAGTGACATAAAGGAGTGAATGATGATCAAAATGAAAAAAAGACTAATCGGGACAGGTCTTGTCTTAGCGACAGGTATTTTGCTCTCGTCATGTGGACAGTCCAATACAGATACTAGCACTTATTCATCAACATTTAGTGCAAATCCGACAACTTTTAACTATCTTCTAGATTATTATGCGGATAACACTGCCGTTATTACCAATCTCGTAGATGGTTTGTTAGAAAATGACAGCTATGGGAACCTCGTACCTGCTCTTGCGGAGGATTGGTCTGTTTCATCAGATGGTTTGACCTATACCTACAAGCTTAGAAAAGATGCCAAGTGGTATACAGCTGATGGTGAGGAATATGCTTCAGTTAAAGCTCAGGATTTTGTCACTGGGATCAAATATGCCGCGGACAACAAGGGACAAGCTATGGATCTGATCCAAAATTCAATCAAGGGATTGAATGACTATGTGACGGGTGTGACCAATGATTTTTCAACTGTTGGTGTCAAAGCCTTGGATGATTACACAGTCGAGTACACCTTGACTCGACCAGAACCTTATTGGAACTCTAAGACAACCAATAGTATTCTTTTCCCAGTCAACGAAGAGTTTTTGAAATCAAAAGATAAAGACTTTGGTACCTTGACACCAGACAGTATCCTTTATAACGGTCCCTATCTGTTAAAAGATTTCACATCAAAATCTTCGATCGAATATGTGAAGAATCCACACTATTATGATCATGATAAAGTAACCATTGAAAAAGTTAAGTTAGCTTACTTTGATGGGTCAGATCAGGAGATGACCATTCGAAACTTTGAAAGTGGTGCTTACTCGATTGCAGGAGTCTATCCAAATAGTTCGAACTATGCTAAGACAAAAGAAAAATACCAAGACAATATCGTCTATAGCTTACAAGACAAGACATCTTGGTACTTTAACTTTAACGTCAACCGCAAAACCTATAATCATACCGCTAAAACAACGGACGAACAAAAGAAATCAGCTCAAACAGCTATCTTAAATAAAAATTTCCGTCAGGCTATCAACTTTGGAATTGATCGAACAGCCTACTCTGCTCAATCTAACGGTGAAGAAGCAGCGAGCAAAACCCTTCGTAATACTCTGGTTCCCCCAACATTTGTCCAGGTGGGAGATAAGACCTTTGGAGAAGTAACAGCTTCTAAGCTTGTGAACTACGGAACTGAGTGGTCAGGTATCAATTTGGCAGATGCTCAAGATGCCTACTTTAACAAGGAAAAGGCCCAAGCAAAATTTGCGGAAGCTAAAAAGGAATTGGAAGCCCAAGGTGTGACTTTCCCAATCCATTTGGATGTCCCTGTTGATCAGACAAACAAAAATGCGGTTTCTGGTATGAACTCGGTTAAACAAACCCTTGAAACAGTACTAGGTTCTGACAATATCGTCATTGATGTTCAACAGCTTTCTACAGATGACTTTGGAAATGTTGCTTTCTTAGCACCAAATCCAGCAGCTCGTGACTACGACCTAAACTTTGATGGTTGGGTTGGTGATTACCAGGATCCATCGACTTATCTAGACCCCTTCAATGCTGAAACTGGCTTCTATCTCAAGATTTTTGGTCTTGATGCCAAGGAAGACCAAGAGCTCATTAAGAGTTTGGGGCTCGATACCTATACACAACTCCTGAAAGAAGCAGATGCTGAGAATAAAGATGTCGCTAAGCGTTATGAAAAATACGCTGAAGCTCAAGCTTGGATGATTGACAATTCTCTAGTTATGTCTGCTATGTCAAATGGTGGTACAGCCTCTGTAACCAAAGTAACTCCGTTTACACGTGCCTACTCCCTAGTGGGAATCAAGGGTGACGGAAATAATTATAAGTACATGAGATTACAAAAAGACCCTGTTACCAAGAAACAATTTGATGAAGCCAAGGCTAAGTGGGAAGAAGAAAGTAAAAAGGCTATCGAAAAGAGCCAAAAAGAGTTTGAAAACCACGTAAAATAAGATTACAGACAAGGTTGCCCCTGAGCGCCTTGTCTTTTTGTGTAGAATGGTATTCGGAACTTTGCCCATATTTTAGAGCAACTTAAGAGAACAAAAACGAATGAAAACGCTGAAAATAGCAAGGATGGATGGAATTTCCATCATGATTGTGATATAATATTTATAACTATTAACGTGTATAGGGGATTATCATGAGTAGACGTTCAAAGAGAGCTCGTTTAGGGAATGTGAAACGAAATATTAATATAGTTTTAGCAACCATTTATTTATTATTGAGTGGTTTTTTGCTGTTCTTGATTTTTAGACACAACATTTTAGCCTTTAGATACTTGAATATTATTTCTGCAGTTCTCATTTTATTAGCTGCTTTAGTAGGACTACTGCTGATTGTTTATAAAAAAGCTGAGAAGTTTACGGTCTTCTTTTTGACGCTTGCCATCTTAGTTAGTTCAGTTTCTCTCTATGCTTTGCAACAGTTTGTCGGTTTTACCAATCATATCAATTCGACGTCAAATTACTCAGAGTATTCAATCAGTGTGGTCGTTTTGAAAGATAGTGAGATCAATAATGTGACTCAACTGGATACGGTTACGGGGCCAACAGAGACAGACAATGACAATATTCAAAAGTTGTTAGCAGATATTAAGACCAGCCAGAGTAAGGACTTGACAGTTGAGAAAGCGACTTCTTACCTAGCAGCTTATAAGAGTCTGCTTTCTGGTGAAACGAAAGCAATTGTCTTAAATAGTGTCTTTGAAAATATCATTGAAGTAGAGTATCCAGATTATGCTTCAAAAATCAAAAAAATCTATACAAAACAATTAACTAAGGATGTTGCGGCACCAAAGGTATCGAAGAATAAAGCTTTCAATATTTATGTGAGTGGTATTGATACCTATGGTCCGATTAGTTCAGTTTCGCGTTCAGATGTAAATATTTTGATGACAGTGAACCGTGATACCAAAAAAATCCTTCTCACTACAACTCCTCGTGATTCCTATGTTCCGATTGCGGATGGAGGAAACAATCAAAAGGACAAATTGACCCATGCAGGGATTTATGGAGTAGACTCGTCGATTCATACCCTGGAAAACCTATATGGTGTGGATATCAATTACTACGTCCGTTTGAACTTCACTTCTTTCTTGAAGTTGATTGACCTTTTAGGTGGCGTAGATGTTTATAATGACCAAGATTTCACATCTTTACACGGGAAGTTCCATTTCCCAGTTGGGAATGTTCATCTAGACTCTGAGCAGGCTCTTGGTTTTGTCCGTGAGCGCTACTCTCTAGCAGATGGAGATCGTGACCGTGGTCGAAACCAACAAAAGGTTATTGTAGCTATTATTCAGAAGTTGACGTCAACTGAGGCTTTAAAAAACTACGATAACATCATCAAGGGATTGCAAGATTCTCTTCAGACCAATATGCCTTTGGAAACCATGATGGATCTGGTTAATACTCAATTGGAGAGTGGTGGGAACTACAAAGTCAACTCTCAAGACTTGAAAGGAACTGGACGCACGGATCTTCCTTCATACGCTATGCCAGATAGTAACCTCTACATGATGGAAATTGATGAAAGTAGCTTGGCCGCTGCGAAAGCTGCTATCAATGATGTGATGGAGGGCAAGTAGCATGATCGATATTCATTCGCACATCGTTTTTGATGTGGACGATGGTCCAAAGTCGATAGAGGAAAGTAAAAAACTTCTTAGAGAGGCCTACAGTCAAGGAGTGAGGACAATCGTTTCAACTTCGCATAGACGAAAAGGGATGTTCGAAACTCCTGAAGAAAAAATCGCGACTAACTTTCTAAAGGTGCGAGAAATGGCTAAGGAAGTTGCGGATAACTTAATCATTGCCTATGGGGCAGAAATCTACTATACGCCAGATGTTGTTGAGAAGTTAGAAAAGAAATTAATCCCGACCCTCAACGATAGTCGCTATGCTTTGATTGAGTTTAGTATGAATACACCCTATCGGGATATGCATAAGGGGCTGAGTAATATTCTAATGTTAGGCATTACACCCATCATTGCCCACATTGAACGTTACGATGCTTTAGAAAACAATGAGCAGCGCGTGCGAGAGCTGATTGATATGGGATGTTATACTCAAGTCAATAGTTCTCATGTCTTGAAACCTAAACTCTTCGGAGAAACTTATAAATTCATGAAAAAGAGAGCTCAGTATTTCTTGGAACGAGATCTGGTTCACGTGATCGCAAGTGATATGCACAACTTGGATCACAGACCTCCTCATATGGAGGAAGCCTATGATATCATTGCCAAAAAATACAGTGAAGATAAGGCTAAGGAACTTTTTAAGGATAATCCCCGAAAAATAATAATGGATCAATTGATTTAGGAGAAAAAATGAAAGAACAAAATATGATGGAAATCGATGTATTTCACTTACTTAAAATCCTTTGGAAACGAAAATTTTTAATTGCTTTGGTAGCATTCGTGACAGGGACAGTAGCATTTGCCTACAGTAGTTTTATTGTGAAGCCGGAGTTTACGAGTACGACCCGAATTTATGTGGTCAACCGTAATCAGGGAGATAAGCCAGGTTTGACCAACCAAGACTTGCAAGCTGGATCTTACTTGGTAAAAGACTATCGTGAAATCATTCTCTCGCAAGACGTTTTAGAAAAAGTTGCGACTGATTTGAAACTAGATCTCCCTCCAAAAGGTCTAGCTAGTAAAATTAAGGTAACAGTTCCAGTGGATACGCGTATTGTTTCTATCTCTGTGACAGATCGTTTGCCTGAAGAAGCGAGCCGCATCGCTAACTCTTTGAGAGAGGTTGCTGCCCAAAAAATCATCAGTGTCACGCGAGTTTCAGATGTGACAACGCTTGAAGAAGCTCGTCCTGCAACATCCCCATCGTCTCCAAATATCCGTCGCAATACCATGGTTGGATTTCTTGCTGGCGCAGTTGTAATGGTTGTTACGGTTCTCCTAGTTGAGCTCTTAGATACACGAGTGAAACGTCCAGAAGATATCGAAGATGTGATGCAAATTGCGCTATTGGGAGTAGTTCCAAATTTGGATAAATTGAAATAGGAGAGAGAGATGCCAACATTAGAGATTGTACAAAAAAAATTAGATTTGGCAAGAAAAGCTGAAGAATATTATAATGCGCTTCGTACCAATATACAGTTGAGTGGGAATAATTTGAAAGTTATTTCGATCACGTCTGTGAAACCGGGTGAAGGGAAGTCAACTACTTCTACAAATATTGCTTGGGCTTTCGCGCGTGCGGGCTATAAGACGCTGTTGATTGATGCGGATATCCGTAATTCAGTCATGTCAGGTGTCTTTAAATCACGGGAAAAGATTACAGGCCTAACAGAGTTCTTGTCAGGCACAACAGACCTATCACAAGGTTTATGTGAAACCAATGTTGAAAATTTGTTTGTCATTCAAGCGGGTTCTGTATCACCAAACCCAACAGCTTTGTTACAAAGTGAAAATTTTGCGACCATGATTGACACCTTACGTAAGTACTTTGACTACATCGTTGTAGATACTGCTCCGATTGGAGTTGTTATCGATGCGGCGATTATCACGCAGAAGTGTGACGCTTCTGTTTTAGTAACTGCTGCTGGTGAAACAAATCGTCGTGATGTCCAAAAAGCTAAAGAACAACTCGAACAAACAGGCAAACCATTCTTAGGAATTGTGCTTAATAAACTCAATACTTCAGTTGAAAAATATGGCTCCTATGGAGCATATGGAAACTATGGGAATTATGGCAAAAAATAATAAATAGTTTAGGGAAGATATTATGGAAGAAAAGGGATTGAAGATTACTTTGGCGACAATCCAGAGTTTTCTTGTCATTTTATTAGCTTATTTACTTAGTTTTGTTAAGGAAACAGAGATTGTAAATACTTCTGTTATTATCTTGTTCATTCTTCATTTTTTTATTTTTTATATCAGTGATTATGGGCATGATTTTTTTAAAAGGGGTTATTTAGCAGAGTTTATCAACACTGCAAAGTACATTGTGTTCTTTGCTTTAGCTATCAGTATTTCGAATTTTTTCTTAGAAGATCGTTTTAGTATCTCTAGACGAGGAATGATTTATTTTTTGACAATACACTCTATTCTGTTGTATTTGTTGAATCTATGCATTAAACGCTATAGAAAAAGCATCTTTCCAAATCTCAAGGGGAGTAAGAAGATATTCTTGATAACAGCGACCTCTAGGGTTGAAAAAGTCATCGATAGGCTGATAGAGTCGGGAGAAATTTTTTGGAACTTGGTGGCAGTCAGTGTTTTAGACCAGCCTGATTTTCGGCATCAAACCTTAACCGTTGTACCTGCTGAGAATATCTTAGACTTTGCTACTCATGAAGTTGTCGATGAGGTCTTTATCAATCTACCAAGTGAAGAGTACGACATCGGGGAGTTTATCTCACTTTTTGAGACAATGGGAATTGACGTGACAGTTAACCTGAATGCTTTTAATAACTATCTAGGTAGTGATAAAAAGATTCGTGGGATGGCAGGGCTGAATGTTATCACGTTTTCTACAAAATTTTATAAGACGAGTCATGTCATTGCTAAACGTTTCATTGATATTGTCGGTTCGATTGTCGGATTGATTATTTGTGGTTTGGTGAGCATTGTTTTGGTTCCAATGATTCGACAAGATGGTGGGCCAGCGATTTTTTCTCAAACGCGTATTGGGAAAAATGGTCGACATTTCACTTTCTATAAATTTAGATCCATGTGCGTGAATGCTGAGCAGAGGAAACAAGAACTTTTGGCGCAAAATACTATGCAGGGGGGCATGTTTAAGGTCGATGATGATCCTCGTATCACTCCAATTGGTCGCTTTATTCGTAAGACCAGCCTAGATGAGTTACCGCAGTTTTGGAATGTTTTAATGGGAGATATGAGTCTGGTCGGAACCCGTCCCCCAACAGTGGATGAGTATGAAAAATATACACCTGAGCAAAAACGTCGATTGAGTTTTAAACCTGGGATAACAGGCTTGTGGCAAGTCAGTGGACGAAGCGAGATCAAGGATTTCGATGAAGTTGTCAAGTTAGATGTGGCCTATATTGATGATTGGACAATTTGGAAAGATATTGAAATTTTATTGAAGACCGTTAAAGTTGTATTTATGAGAGATGGGGCGAAGTAATTCCTGCCCCTCGGTCCTGTTAGGAGAGAGATGAAACAGTCTGTTTATATCATTGGTTCAAAGGGGATTCCTGCCAAGTATGGAGGATTTGAAACCTTTGTTGAAAAATTAACCGAATATCAAAAAGACAGCAACATACAATACTATGTTGCTTGTATGCGTGAAAATTCAGCTAAATCTGGCATCACGGAAGACCAGTTTGAGCATAATGGGGCCATTTGTTTCAACATTGATGTTCCCAATATCGGACCGGCCCGCGCCATCGCTTACGATATTGCAGCGGTCAATAAGGCTATTGAATTGGCTAAGGAAAACAAGGACGAGGCTCCCATTTTTTACATTCTAGCTTGTCGCATCGGTCCTTTTATTTCTGGACTTAAGAAAAAAATTCGTGCGATCGGTGGCTCTTTGCTGGTAAATCCTGATGGCCATGAATGGCTGCGAGCAAAGTGGAGCCTGCCAGTTCGTAAGTACTGGAAATTTTCAGAGCAGCTCATGGTCAAACATGCAGATTTACTGGTCTGTGACAGTAAAAATATCGAACAATATATCCAAGAGGATTATAAGCAGTATCAACCAAAGACCACCTATATTGCCTATGGGACAGATACAGCCCCTTCAATCCTGAAGGCAGAAGATACCAAAGTTCGGAACTGGTATCAGGAAAAAGGAGTTAGCGAAAATGGCTATTATCTAGTAGTGGGACGATTCGTTCCTGAAAACAACTACGAAGCCATGATTCGTGAATTTATCAAGTCCAAGTCCAAAAAGGACTTTGTTCTCATCACAAATGTGGAGCAGAATAAATTTTACGACCAGTTGTTACAAGATACTGGTTTTGATAAAGATCCTAGGGTCAAATTTGTCGGGACTGTCTATGACCAAGAGTTACTCAAGTACATTCGCGAAAATGCCTTTGCCTATTTCCATGGGCATGAGGTTGGAGGAACCAACCCTTCTCTACTGGAAGCTCTAGCATCCACAAAACTGAATTTGTTGCTAGATGTTGGTTTTAACCGTGAGGTTGGTGAAGACGGGGCTATTTATTGGAAAAAAGATGAGTTGGCACGCGTCATTGAGGAAGTAGAGGGATTTGATCAGGTAGTGATAGCTGACTTGGATTTCAAGTCAAGCCAAAGAATCCTCTCAGCTTTCACATGGGAAAAGATTGTGTCAGATTATGAAGAAGTGTTTAAAGGATAGGGAATGAAACAGATTTTATACTTGCATGCTGGTGCAGAAATGTATGGAGCAGATAAGGTTTTATTGGAATTGATCAAAGGATTGGATTCCAAAGAATTTGAAGCTCATGTCATCTTGCCAAATGACGGTGTTTTAGTCGAGGCCTTGCGCCAAGTTGGGGCTCAGGTCAGTGTGTTGGATTATCCGATTTTACGAAGGAAGTATTTTAATCCTAAAGGCATTGCCGACTATATTCGCTCTTATAATTTCTATGCTAAGCAAATCGCCCTCTATGCTCGAGAACACAGTATAGATATGGTTCACAATAATACAGCGGCTGTTTTGGAGGGCATCTATTTGAAACGCAAGCTCAAGCTGCCTTTGATTTGGCATGTTCATGAGATTATCGTCAAACCCAAAGCTATTTCTGACTTTATCAATATGCTCATGGGACGATATGCAGACAAGATTGTGACGGTGTCCCAAGCGGTCGCTAATCATATCAAGCAGTCTCCCTTTATCAAAGATAGTCAAGTGGAAGTGATTTATAACGGTGTCGATAATGCTGTCTATTATCCAATGGATGCGTCTTCTATTCGTGAAAAATTTGACATTGCGCAAGATGCACTTGTGATTGGCATGATTGGTCGGGTCAATGCTATCAAAGGACAAAATGATTTCATAGAAGCAGTCGAGCCACTTTTGGAAAAGAATGAGCAAGCGGTGGCTTTCCTAGCTGGAGGTGTTTTTCCTGGTGAAGAATGGCGCTTAGAAGAACTAGATAAGAGAATAGCTTCTTCATCTGTTGTATCACAAATTCATCGTATTGATTACTACGATAAGACTTCTGAACTTTATAATATGTTTGATATCTTTGTCTTACCAAGTATAAAACCTGATTCCCTACCTACAGTAGTCCTAGAAGCCATGGCTTGTTCAAAACCAGTTGTTGGTTATAACAATGGGGGAATAGCTGAAATGGTAGTAGATGACAAAAGTGGTTGCTTAGTCAAACCAAATCGTCCTCAAGAACTTTCTAATGCCATTTCTCTCTTACTAGATAGTTCTGAAAAAAGAGAAAAATTTGGGCGAGTAGGATATCAGAGACAAAAAGAGCTGTTTTCTTTGGAGAGTTACATTAAGAACTTTTCGGAGTTGTATAAAACAGATAGAAAAGATTAGTTATGAATAAAATAGATTTTGTTGTTACTTGGGTTGATGGGAATGATCCTGTGTGGCAAGAAAAAAAATCAAGCTATGATGGTTCGGTCAATACTTCTAAACAGAGCATGAATTCGGATAAAGCTTATCGTGAATGGGGAACCTTTAAATACTGGTTTAGAGGAGTTGAAAGATTTGCTCCTTGGGTCAATAAGATCTACCTCGTGACCGACCAGCAAAAGCCAAGCTGGTTAGATATAAACAGTGAAAAATTGGTCTTGGTAGATCATACAGAGATTATCTGTAAGGATTACCTACCAGTTTTTTCTGCCAATCCGATCGAAAGTAATATCCATCGCATTCCTGGTCTCTCTGAGCACTTTGTCTTTTTTAATGACGATATGTATTTGACGGCTCCAGTTGAACCGACAGATTTTTTCTCAGGGGATGGTTTACCCAAATATAATACGGCTCTTTCTCCGATTATTCCTGAAAGATATGGAACGGGGAATTTTCAGATAAATGACATGGAGATTGTCACTAGCTATTTCAGTCGAAATGAAATTTTGAAGAATGGCCAATTCTTTGATCCAAAGCAGGGATTAAAAAGTATCGTTAAGTCGCTACTATACAGAAATAGTCAGTTTATCTGTGGTTTCTGGGAGAGTCATCTGCCCTATCCTCTACTAAGATCAACGATGAACTTGGTATGGGAAAAGGAAAAAGCTGTCTTGGAAAGAACCTCTGCTAGTCGCTTTAGAAATCCTTCTGATACCAATGTTTGGCTCTTTAAGTATTGGCAGATTGCCAGTGGTAAATACGCTATCGGAAATCCTAAGTTGGGAGGACTCTTTTCTTTGGATAATGCCGGACCAGATTTTTGGAAGATACTAAATTCTGGCAAATACCAAATTATGTGTATCAATGATGGATTTAACATTCAAGACGAGGAGCAGGTGATGACAGACTTTATCAAGGCTATGGATCAACTGCTTCCAGATAGAAGCTCATTTGAGATTTAAACTGTAAAACTAAGTAAGAGAAAGAAAAGAAAATATGATTTCGGTAATTGTGCCTGTTTATAATGTGGAGGACTACCTTCATTATGCCATGGAGAGTTTGGAACATCAGACTTACAAGGATATGGAAGTCCTCTTGATTGATGACGGCTCGAGTGATGGCTCAGGACACTTGTGTGACCAGTATGCCCAGCAATATGATTGGGTGACTAGCTACCATAAGGTCAATGGTGGCTTGTCTGATGCTCGGAACTATGGGGTCTTGAAAGCCAAGGGCGACTGGATTACTTTCCTAGATCCAGACGACTATTTGGAACCTTGCGCCTTGGAATTGCTAGCAGAGCTACAAGATCGTACCCAAGCAGATATGGTTAGTGGTAAAGTAGAGCCGACAGCTCACTATCATCGTTATCAGAACTTCCACTTGGATCAGCTTGATCTAGATCAAGTTAAGGTTTATGACAAGGCAAAGGCTCTGACTGAGATGCTCTACGGAGACCTTGTAACGGTCTCTGCTTGTGGGAAACTCTATCGGAAAGAACTTCTTGAGAAAGCTCCCTTCCCCAAGGGGCGCATCTACGAAGACCTCTATGTGATCAGTGAGCAACTCAACCAAGCCCAATCCGTGGCTTTGTACCATCTTCCGATTTACCATTATTACCATAGACCTGGTAGCATTACTGCCTCGGCTTTCACACCAAAACAATACGAGTTTTACGAAGCAATCGATCATTTAAAAGAGGTTGTGAATGCAACCTATCCTGAGAGTTCAGAACTCCAAGAAGCTATCATTTCACGCTTCTTTACAGGAAGTCTTCTTATCTTTACGATGATTAAGGATGGGGATTCAGTAGAATTCAAGAGACTTCAGGAGAAGATGAGGCCATATTTGCCTCTTGTTTTGAAGAATGCTAGAGTTAGTAAGAAACGTAAGATTCTCTATGTTTTGATTAGTAGGTATCCGCGGCTCTATTATCAATTTAAAAAGTTAAAAAAATCCTAAGTAAGAGTTAGGGATGAAAGAAGAAAAGGAAAAAGAAAATGTTAAAGTTAGAACGTGATAAATTGCTAATTGCAGCAGTTTTAATAGTGGTTGTCTCCATAGATATGATCAATACGTCTATGTTAGCTCCTGTTTTACCTAATATTCCTAATGTAGTTCCTTTTTTTGCAGTCCTGTTACTTGCTATGCGATTTGCTTATATTCATCACTACTCTATAAGCTATCTCATCTTTGCACCAATTCTTCTTTTTGCTGGGGGCATGGTTTACTATAAGACTGGGAACCTTAATGCATTGATGTATATGTTTCTGCTTGTCTTTCTTTACAAGGCTGAGATGGAAAGTGTACTTAAAATATACTCTGTTGTAGCCTTGTTTTTTATTGTATTGATAGTGCTCTTGGCCGTGATTGGTGCTATTCCAAACTTGCAATTTGTCCAATCACGATCTGCGGGAGTCGTTGTTCGAAATTCATTTGGCTTTATTTATCCAACTGATTTTGCTTCTCACTGTTTTTATCTATATACAGCTATATCGTATATCTTTAGAAAGAAATTCATTATTTTACGGACTGCCTTAGGATTTGGTCTGGCTTATTTCATTATTCGATATTGCGATGCGAGGCTTAATGCCGCTTCTATTACTGTAATGGCGCTCATTTTTCTGTACTTTTATTTCCGAAATGATAGACAGCGACGGCTTTTTGCTTTACTTCCTTTATCGGCTGGTATAGCGTCTTCAGTAATGATTTATCTCTCTTCTAAATTTACCTGGTCTCATCCAATGTATGTGGCTTTAAACAATTTTTTTAGTATGAGATTACACCTAGGACATGAGGCACTAAAAAAATATGCAGTGCAGTGGTTTGGGATTCGGGGCATATCATTTGTCGGTTATGGGGGGCGTACAGAATCCGTTTTGAGCTACGACTATGTAGACTCTTCCTACGTTCAGATGCTCTTTACCTATGGGATGATTCCAGTTCTCTTATTGGTCGTGTTATACATAGTTAGGTCTTGGTCACTTTATCGCAAAAAGAATTATTTGCTATTGACGGCCTTATCCTTAATAGCAGTCAACTGTATGTTTGAGGCCTTCTGGGTTCGTCCATCATACAATATCTTTATGTTCCTTCTCTTTGCTACTATTCCAGTGATGGAATTTAAAGAGGAAAAATCTGAGATGAGGGAAGCTGTGTGAGAGTTTTAAAAAATTATTTGTACAATCTGTCCTATCAGTTACTTGTCATCGTCTTACCTGTGATTACAACTCCCTATATCACCCGGGTTTTCTCTTCGGATGATTTGGGTTCCTATGGATACTATAACTCCATCGTGACTTATTTTATCCTACTAGCGACGCTGGGAGTAGCGAATTATGGGACCAAGGAAATTTCTGGCCATCGTAAGGAAGTCGAAAAGACTTTCTGGGGCATTTACAGTTTACAAGTCCTTTCAACCTGTTTAGCGGTTACGCTTTATATCATTGTCTGCTTGCTTGTGCCGTCGATGAACAATCCAATTGCCTATATACTTGGCTTTAGTTTGCTGTCTCGTGGTTTTGATATTTCTTGGCTTTTTCAAGGGTTAGAAGATTTCAAAAAAATCACAACTCGTAACACAATGGTCAAACTTCTAGGTGTTGTTTCGATATTCCTATTTGTTAAGAAACCATCCGACTTGTACTTGTATATCATCCTCTTGGTTGCCTATGATCTACTAGGTCAGTTGAGTATGTGGCTTCCTGCTCGGGAACACATTCGCAAGCCGCATCTGGATATAGCCTATGCCAAAGAGCATATCAAACCAGTTATTCTCTTGTTTCTGCCACAGATTGCCATTTCGCTCTACATCACGCTAGATCGCACCATGTTGGGTGCCTTGTCTTCGACAAAGGATGTTGGAATCTATGATCAAGCCTTGAAATTATTGAATATTTTGTTAACCTTGGTAACGTCCCTAGGTAGTGTCATGTTGCCTCGGGTCTCTAATCTTCTCTCATCAGGCAATCAAAAGGTGGTTAACAAGCTACATGAAATGTCTTTCTTAGTGTATAACTTGGTCATCTTTCCGATGATTGCGGGGATTTTGATTGTTAACAAAGATTTTGTTAATTTTTTCCTAGGGCAAGACTTCCAAGATGCTCGCTATGCGATTGCCATCATGGCCTTTAGAATGTTCTTTATTGGCTGGACCAATATAATGGGAATTCAAATCTTGATTCCTCATAATAAGAATCGTGAATTTATGCTGTCAACAACTATTCCAGCTATTTTCAGTGTAGGCTTGAATCTCCTTTTAATCCCGCCTCTGGGCTATATTGGGGCGTCGATTGTATCTGTTGCGACTGAAGGTTTGGTCTGGCTGATCCAACTCTACTTTACACGTTCGTATCTAAAAGAGGTCAAGATCTTTCCATCTATGCTGAAAATACTTCTAGCAGCACTCCTGATGTACGGCGCCTTGTATTCTGTACAAGCTTTCATGCACTTCTCGTCTGTTGTGAATGTCTTGATCTATTCTCTGCTTGGCTTCCTAGTCTACGGTGGCTTGGTTTTGGTCTTACGTGTCTTGGATTTTCAAGAACTAAAAAGTGTTTTAAAGAAATAAGGAGATTTTATGTACGATTATTTGATTGTCGGTGCTGGCTTGTCAGGTGCAATCTTTGCCTACGAAGCTAACAAACGTGGCAAGAAGGTGAAGGTGATTGATAAACGAGAACATATTGGTGGGAATATCTATTGCCAATCTGTTGAAGGAATCAATGTCCACAAGTATGGGGCTCATATCTTCCATACATCTAATAAAAAGGTATGGGAATATGTCAATCAGTTTGCGGAGTTTAACAATTATATCAATTCTCCTATTGCCAACTATCAAGGACATCTTTACAATCTGCCTTTCAATATGAACACTTTCTATGCTTTGTGGGGGACAAAGACACCCCAAGAAGTCAAGGACAAGATTGCTGAGCAGACGACACACATGCAAGATGTTGAGCCTAAAAATTTAGAGGAACAAGCCATTAAGTTGATTGGTACGGATGTTTATGAAAAGCTAATCAAGGGCTACACCGAAAAGCAATGGGGGCGTTCTGCTACTGAACTACCACCCTTTATCATCAAGCGTTTACCTGTTCGATTGACCTATGATAACAATTATTTCAATGACCGTTACCAAGGGATTCCAATTGGTGGTTACAATGTCATCATCGAAAAGTTGTTGGAAGGAATCGAAGTAGAGCTTAATATAGATTTCTTTGCTGATCGTGAGAACTTGGAGGCTTCAGCGAATAAGATTGTTTTCACGGGGATGATTGATCAGTTCTTTGACTATAAATTTGGTGAACTTGAGTATCGCAGTCTCCGTTTTGAGCATGAGATTCTGGACCAAGAAAATTATCAAGGAAATGCTGTAGTCAACTATACTGAACGTGATATTCCTTATACGCGTATCATCGAACACAAACATTTTGAGTTTGGGACTCAGGACAAGACGGTTATTACTCGAGAATATCCAGCAGATTGGAAAAGAGGAGATGAACCTTACTATCCAATCAATGATGCCAAAAACAATGCTATTTATGAGCAGTACCTAGCAGAAGCTGAGAAAAATGGCCACGTTATCTTCTGTGGTCGCTTGGCAGATTATAAATACTATGATATGCATGTGACTGTTGAACGTGCATTGGATGTGGTAGAAAAAGAACTCGGGAGTATATAAAAACATCACGGATAAAGGGGAGAAAAGGTGAAATATTATCTGAAGGATTCATTTCTGCATAATGCACATGAAAAGAATGCAGGGAGTAAGGCGCGAAATGACGTGGAAGCTATTCTAATCTCAGAGGGTTATGAGGGGTTGGAGCTCAAGGTTGAGAATTGGTATAAGATGAATTTCTTTAAAGCTCAACAACACAAATATCGTGCGACCAAGTCTGTGTTTGATCAGTTGGGAGCCGGAGATGAATTGGTGATTCAGTTCCCTATTATCCACCATACATTTTTCATCTCACAACTCATTAAGCAGGCGCAAAAAAGAGGAGCAAGATTCTATCTGTTGATCCATGATATTGAAACCTTGCGTCATGCAGCAGGTTCAGAAGTGAAATTTCGTCATAAAGTGCGCAATTACTTCCAGGAAAAGAAAGCTTTGATGTCAGTGGATAGCATTATCGTTCATAACGATATCATGAAGAAAGTTCTGGTAGGTCAAGGAGTGCCAGCAGATAAAATGGTTAGCTTGGAGATTTTTGACTATCTGATTCCAAACTTTGCTGAAAAATCAAATCTCCAAAAAGACCAGCCTATTATCGTAGCTGGAAATTTGAACCCTGCAAAGTCAGGTTATCTTTATAACTTGCCAGACCAGCCAGCCTATAACTTGTATGGAGTGGGCTATGATGAAAGTCGTGCATTGAAAAACACTAGCTACTTTGGTTCCTTTATGCCAGATGACCTCCCAGCTGCTCTTGAAGGTAGTTTTGGTTTGGTCTGGGACGGAGACAGCTCAGAAACCTGCCAAGGTTCTTACGGAAACTATCTACGCTTTAACAACTCGCACAAGGCCTCTCTTTATTTGGCTTCGGGCTTTCCTCTAGTGGTTTGGAAAGAGTCTGCCCTCGCGCATTTCGTTCTGGATAAAGAGTGTGGTCTAGCAGTTGATTCTCTACACGACCTCCAAAAAGTACTAGATGATTTGACACTTCAAGACTACAAGGAACTTTCAGAACAAGCTAGGAAAGTTGGAGCTGCTCTTCGAGATGGAGCCTATTTAAAAGCTGTATTATCCAAATTGAAGTAAATTCCGTAGGGAATTTGGGACAAGATGAAATATAATATAGGATAGGTAATTAGCCAGAAAGGAAACCTACTATGAAAGGTATTATTCTTGCGGGTGGTTCGGGAACGCGCCTGTACCCACTTACTCGAGCTGCGTCAAAACAGCTGATGCCGGTTTATGATAAACCCATGATTTACTATCCTTTGTCAACCTTGATGTTGGCTGGGATTAAGGACATTTTGATCATCTCAACACCACAGGATTTACCCCGTTTTAAGGACCTGCTCTTGGATGGCTCCGAATTTGGGATCAAGCTTTCCTATGCGGAACAGCCTAGTCCCGATGGACTTGCTCAGGCTTTTCTTATCGGTGAAGAATTTATCGGTGACGATAGTGTTGCATTGATTTTAGGCGATAATATCTATCATGGGCCTGGTTTGAGCAAAATGCTTCAAAAGGCAGCCAAGAAAGAGAAGGGTGCGACTGTTTTTGGCTACCAAGTGAAGGATCCAGAGCGTTTTGGTGTGGTCGAGTTTGATACAGACATGAATGCTATTTCCATAGAAGAAAAACCGGAGAATCCTCGCTCTAACTATGCAGTGACAGGTCTTTATTTCTATGACAATGACGTTGTGGAGATTGCCAAACAGATAAAACCGAGTGCTCGTGGAGAGTTGGAAATCACAGATGTTAACAATGCTTATTTGAAGCGTGGGGATTTGTCAGTTGAAGTTATGGGACGTGGTTTTGCCTGGCTGGATACTGGGACACATGAGAGCCTGTTAGAGGCCTCCCAATATATCGAAACGGTTCAAAGGATGCAAAATGTTCAGGTTGCCAATCTGGAAGAAATTGCCTACCGAATGGGTTATATCAGCCGCGAAGATGTGCTGAAGTTGGCGCAACCTCTCAAGAAGAATGAATACGGGCAATACTTGCTTCGTTTGATTGGAGAAATCTAGATGACAGATAATTTTTTCGGCAAAACACTTGCAGTGCACAAGATTGATGCCATTCCAGGTTTGTTAGAGTTTGACATTCCGGTTCATGGTGACAATCGTGGCTGGTTTAAGGAAAATTTTCAGAAAGAAAAGATGCTACCACTTGGTTTTCCTGAAAGCTTCTTTGCTGAAGGAAAACTGCAAAACAACGTCAGCTTTTCTCGCAAAAATGTTCTCCGAGGCCTCCATGCTGAACCTTGGGATAAGTACATCTCAGTAGCAGATGGTGGCAAGGTTCTGGGTTCATGGGTTGACCTACGTGAAGGTGAGACTTTTGGAAATGTTTATCAGACCGAGATTGATGCAAGTAAGGGAATCTTTGTCCCTCGTGGCGTGGCCAATGGTTTCCAAGTACTCTCGGATACAGTTTCTTATAGCTATCTGGTCAATGACTACTGGGCACTTGAACTAAAGCCTAAATATGCCTTTGTCAACTATGCAGATCCAGCCTTGGGCATCCAGTGGGAAAACCTAGCAGAAGCAGAAGTTTCGGAAGCAGATAAACATCATCCACTGCTTAAGGATGTCAAACCACTAAGAAAAGAAGATTTGTAAAAAGGTTAAGGAATAAAAATGACTGAATACAAAAATATCATCGTGACAGGTGGGGCTGGTTTTATCGGTTCTAACTTTGTTCATTATGTCTATAACAACTTCCCAGATGTCCATGTGACAGTGCTGGACAAGCTGACTTATGCAGGTAATCGTGCCAATATTGAAGAAATTTTAGGTGACCGTGTTGAGTTGGTTGTTGGAGATATTGCAGATGCAGTCTTGGTAGACAAGCTGGCAGCTGAAGCGGATGTTATCGTTCATTATGCGGCAGAAAGTCACAATGACAACTCGCTCAATGATCCGAGTCCCTTTATCCATACCAACTTCATCGGGACTTACACTCTTTTGGAAGCAGCTCGTAAATACGACCTTCGTTTCCACCATGTGTCAACTGACGAAGTCTATGGTGACCTACCTCTGCGTGAAGATTTGCCAGGTCATGGAGAAGGTCCAGGTGAGAAATTTACGGCTGAAACCAAGTACAATCCCAGCTCGCCTTACTCATCAACCAAGGCGGCTTCAGACTTGATTGTCAAAGCTTGGATGCGCTCATTTGGTGTTAAAGCGACTATTTCTAACTGTTCAAACAACTATGGTCCTTACCAACATATCGAGAAGTTTATTCCGCGCCAGATCACCAATATCTTGAGTGGTATCAAGCCAAAACTCTATGGTGAAGGTAAGAATGTCCGTGACTGGATTCACACCAATGACCATTCATCAGGTGTTTGGACGATTCTGACTAAAGGTCAAATCGGTGAAACCTACTTGATTGGTGCGGATGGTGAGAAGAACAATAAGGAAGTCCTAGAACTCATCCTCAAGGAAATGGGACAGCCAGCTGATGCTTATGATCATGTGACAGACCGTACGGGTCACGACCTTCGCTATGCTATCGATGCTAGCAAGCTCCGTGATGAATTAGGGTGGAAGCCAGAGTTTACCAACTTTGAAGCAGGTCTCAAAGAGACCATTAAGTGGTATACAGACAACCAAGAATGGTGGAAATCTGAAAAAGAAGCAGTCGAAGCCAACTATGCTAAGACACAACAAGTAATTAAGTAATCAGATACTAAAAAGCAAGAGAATTTAAAGCCTCTTGCTTTTTATGTATGTCGTAATCTTTTATTTTCTTACTTCTTGTTTATAAAATTCTTTAAGGGCATCTTGCCAGGTTGGAATGACGAAACCTGTCGCCTTCGCTTTGGCTAAACTCATGGTTGAGTTGAGGGGGCGTTTAGCCTTGGCAGGAAACTTGCTGGAGTCTACTGGAACTACTTCAACATCACTGTCTTTAAGAATCTCGACAGCGAAGTCGTACCAAGTAGTGTCTTCAACTGCGTCGTTTGACAAATGGTAGTAGCCAAATGCTTTTTGATTTTCAGTCAAGTAGGTCATAAACTCAGCCAAGGTACGTGTCCAAGTTGGGCGGCCGTGTTGGTCGTTGACAACAGTGAGAGTTTTATGGGTTTTGGCAAGATTTTGCATGGTAAAGACAAAGTTTTTGCCATAATTTCCAAAGACCCAAGCAGTACGGATGATATAATGTTGTGACGTAAGGCTTTCAACAAGTTCCTCACCCATTCTCTTGGTACGTCCGTACTCTGTTTGCGGATCAGGTAGGTCATCGACTTCCCACTCTTGTCCGACGGGTTTCTTCCCATCAAAGACGTAGTCTGTTGAGATATAGACCAGAGTAGCTTCGTATTTTTCAGAGGCCTTGGCTACATTTTCAGTTCCAGTTACGTTGATGGCAAAATCCAGTTCTTTTCCCTCATCTTCTGCCGCATCAACAGCAGTATAAGCTGCACAATGATAGACCAGAGTTGGATTAACCTCGGCAAAGACTTTCTCAACCATCTCAGCATTAGTGATATCCATTTCGGCCACATCCACTGCAACATAGTCCACACTTCGTTCATCTAGTAAATAACGTAGTTCGGTACCGAGTTGACCATTTGCACCTGTAATTAATATCATTGTCTTCTCCTTAACTTTTCTTCTATCTAATCATAGCAAAAAAATGATAAAAAATCTGATTTTCGACCCTTGTTTTGCTGGTTTAAGATATAAAAATATAGTATTAGAGAATAATAATTTTATAATAGAAAACTTATTTTTCAGAATTTACCAAAGTAATTCAAAAATTCTGAAAATTATATTGACATGTTTCTGAAAAGGGACTATAATGGGGTGAAAGTTTTAAAGGAGAAAACAATGAAAAGTTCAAAACTACTTGCCCTTGCGGGTGTGACGTTATTGGCAGCTGCGACTCTGGCTGCGTGCTCTGGATCAAGTTCAAATGCTAAAGGTGAGAAAACATTCTCATACATTTACGAAACGGATCCTGATAACCTAAACTATTTGACAACTGGTAAGGCAGCTACAGCAAATATTACGAGCAACGTTATCGATGGCTTGCTTGAAAATGACCGCTACGGTAACTTTGTACCATCTATGGCTGAGAATTGGTCTGTATCTAAGGATGGATTGACTTACACGTATACACTCCGAAAGGATGCAAAATGGTATACATCTGAAGGTGAGGAGTATGCAGAAGTTAAAGCTCAAGACTTTGTAACTGGTCTTAAGTATGCTGCTGATAAGAAATCAGATGGTCTTTACCTGGTTCAGGAATCTATCAAGGGATTGGATGCTTACGTCAAAGGAGAAATTACAGATTTTTCTCAAGTAGGAATCAAAGCTCTTGATGATTATACCGTTCAATACACATTGAACAAGCCAGAAAGTTTCTGGAATTCTAAGACAACAATGGGTGTTCTGGCTCCTGTTAATGAAGAATTTTTGAACTCTAAAGGGGATGACTTTGCTAAAGGTACGGACCCAAGCAGCATTCTCTATAATGGACCATTCTTACTCAAATCAATCGTAGCCAAATCATCAGTCGAGTTCGAAAAGAATCCAAACTATTGGGACAAAGACAATGTCCATCTTGATAAAGTGAAATTATCCTTCTGGGATGGTCAAGATACTAATAAGCCAACTGAAGCTTTCAAAGACGGTAGCTTTACAATGGCTCGCCTCTTCCCAACAAGTGCTAGTTACTCAGAGACTGAAAAAACATTCAAAGACAATATCGTTTATACCCAACAAGATTCTACTACTTATTTAGTAGGCACAAATATCGATCGCCAGTCTTATAAGTACACTTCTAAGACAACAGATGAGGAAAAAGTATCAACCAAGAAGGCACTTTTGAATAAGGACTTCCGTCAAGCTATTGCATTTGGTTTTGACAGAACAGCCTACGCTTCTCAAGTAAATGGTGCAAGCGGGGCTACTAAACTGCTTCGTAACTTATTTGTTCCTCCTACATTTGTACAGGCAGATGGGAAAAACTTTGGGGAATTAGTTAAGGAAAAATTGGTGACCTATGGAGATGAGTGGAGCAACGTAAACTTGGATGATGCCCAAGATGGACTCTACAATCCTGACAAAGCCAAAGCAGAGTTCGCTAAAGCTAAGGCGGCCCTTCAAGCGGAAGGTGTGAAATTCCCAATCCACTTGGATATGCCTGTAGATCAAACCAATACAACAAAAGTTCAACGTGTTCAATCTTTTAAACAGTCAGTTGAAGAAAATCTAGGATCAGATAATGTGGTTATCGACATCCAACAGCTCCAAAAAGATGATGTTCAAAACATTACCTACTTCGCTGAAACTGCGGCTGGAGAAGACTGGGATATCTCAGATAACGTGGGTTGGTCTCCAGACTATATCGATCCATCTACTTATCTTGATATTATCAAGCCTTCTGTAGGAGAAAATACGAAAACATATCTAGGATTTGATTCTGGGACAAACAACGCTGCGGCTAAGCAAGTCGGTTTAGAAGACTACGAAAAAATGGTTGTGGAAGCTGGTGAAGAAACTACTGATGTTTCAAAACGTTATGAGAAATATGCTGCTGCCCAAGCTTGGTTGACAGACAGTGCCTTGCTCATTCCAACAACTTCTCAAACTGGTCGTCCAATGTTGTCTAAGATGGTACCATTTACACTTCCATTTGCATACTCTGGTAACAAGGGTATGAGCGAAGCCCTTTTGTACAAATATCTAGAAGTACAAGATAAGGCAGTGACAACAGAAGAATACCAAAAAGCTCAAGAAAAATGGTTGAAAGAAAAAGAAGAGTCAAATAAAAAGGCCCAAGAAGATCTCGCAAACCAAGTGAAATAACTTTAAAAAAGTAAAGGATTTAGCCATCGGCATGATGGTTAAGTCCTTTTTTATCTTGGTATAAGTCCCTGAATGATTAGAGATAGGATTTTTCAGAAAAGAGAAAATTTTAGTGAATTTTACCTATTTCCTATTGCTTTCTGACTTTTTATTTGTTATATTAAAAGTACAATTATTTTTAATTTATAACAGATAAGCAGAGCACTTTCAGAGAAAGGAGTATTTTTTAAAAAAGAAATGTAAACGCTTACTGGAAAATGAAAGGATTTAGGAGTTCATGGATAAACGATTTTTTGAAAAACGCTGTAAGTTCAGTATTCGTAAGTTTACGCTTGGAGTAGCTTCAGTGATGATTGGAGCGACTTTCTTCGCAGCTAGCCCAGTATTAGCTGATCAAGCAAGAGTTGGTTCAACAGATAATTTGCCGAGTGAACTAGCTGATTTGGATAAGAAGGCTAGTGATGAGGGGCACGATTTTGACAAGGAAGCTGCCGCTCAGAATCCTGGTTCAGCTGAGACTACTGAAGGCCCACAAACAGAAGAAGAGTTGTTGGCTCAAGAAAAAGAAAAGTCTGAAAAGCCAAGCAATCTGCCAAAAGAATTAGAAGATAAGTTGGAGAAAGCTGAAGACAATGGGCGCGAAGTTGACAAGGATCAATTGGCCCAAGATACTGGGAAACTCGTCCCAGAAGATGTGGCTAAGACTACTAATGGGGAATTAAACTACGGCGCAACTGTTAAGATTAAGACGCCATCAGGAGAAGGTAGCGGTATTGTCGTTGCTAAAGACCTTGTCTTGACGGTTTCTCATAACTTTATCAAGGACAGCCAAGAAGGCAATATCCGTAAGGTTGTGGACAATGACCAAGGGGATGGAGATATCTATAGCATCTCATATCCAGGATTGCCAGATGTCAAGTTTAGCAAGAAAGATATCATTCATTGGGATCGTGAAGGCTATCTGAAAGGCTTCAAAAATGATTTGGCCCTAGTGAGATTGCGTACAGTTCTAGAAAATACGCCTGTTGAAGTAACTAAAAAGCCAGTTGTTAAGAAAATTGGAGATAAACTCCATGTCTTTGGTTATCCAGAAGGAAAATTGAATCCGATTGTCAATACTACAGTTGATTTTGCGGAACCATACGGAGAAGGTGTCCAAGGGATTGGTTACCAAGGAGGAAAACCGGGTGCTAGTGGCGGCGGTATCTTTGATACAGAAGGCAAACTAGTCGGTGTACACCAAAATGGTGTAGTTGGAAAACGGAGTGGCGGTATTCTCTTCTCACCAGCTCAACTAAAATGGATCCAAGACCACATGCAGGGAATTTCAAGTGTGAAACCAGCAGACTTGGAAGAGAAAGAAAAACCGGCTGAAGAAAAACCAAAAGAGGATAAACCTGCAGCTGCTAAACCTGAAACACCTAAGGCAGTAACTCCTGAATGGCAAACAGTAGCGAATAAAGAGCAACAAGGAACCGTCACTATTCGTGAAGAAAAGGGTGTTCGCTACAATCAATTGTCTTCAACGGCCCAAAATGACAATGATGGCAAACCAGCCTTGTTTGAAAAACAAGGATTGACAGTTGATGCTAATGGAAATGCGACGGTTGATTTAACCTTCAAAGATGATTCTGAAAAGGGCAAATCACGCTTTGGTGTCTTCTTGAAATTTAAAGATACCAAGAACAATGTTTTTGTTGGATATGACCAAGGTGGCTGGTTCTGGGAATACAAAACTCCAGGTAATAGCACATGGTATAAAGGCAACCGTGTGGCAGCACCAGAACCAGGTTCTGTAAATCGTCTTTCTATCACTCTCAAGTCAGATGGACAACTCAATGCCAGCAACAATGATGTAAATCTCTTTGACACAGTGACCCTACCTGGGGCGGTCAATGAGAATCTTAAAAATGAGAAGAAGATCCTTCTCAAGGCAGGAACTTATAGCAATGACCGTACGGTTGTCAGCGTTAAAACAGACAATCAAGAAGGTGTAAAAGCGGATGATACTCCTGCCCAGAAAGAAACAGGTCCGGCTGTTGATGATAGCAAGGTGACTTATGATACGATCCAGTCTAAGGTCCTCAAGGCAGTGATTGACCAAGCCTTTCCACGCGTGAAAGAATATACTTTGAATGGGCATACTTTGCCAGGACAGGTGCAACAGTTCAATCAAGTCTTTATCAATAACCACCGAATCACCCCTGAAGTTACTTATAAGAAAATCAATGAGACAACAGCAGAGTATTTGATGAAGCTTCGCGATGATGCTCACTTAATCAATGCGGAAATGACAGTACGCTTGCAAGTTGTGGATAATCAATTACACTTTGATGTGACCAAGATTGTCAACCACAATCAAGTTACTCCAGGTCAAAAGATTGATGACGAAAGAAAATTGCTTTCAACTATTAGTTTCCTTGGTAATGCTTTGGTCTCTGTTTCGAGTGATCAAGCTGGTGCTAAGTTTGATGGGGCAACCATGTCAAACAATACCCATGTCAGCGGGGATGATCATATCGATGTAACCAATCCAATGAAAGATTTGGCTAAGGGTTACATGTATGGATTTGTTTCTACAGATAAGCTTGCTGCAGGTGTTTGGAGCAATTCTCAAAACAGCTATGGTGGTGGTTCGAATGACTGGACTCGTTTGACAGCCTATAAAGAAACAGTTGGAAATGCCAACTATGTCGGAATTCACAGCTCTGAATGGCAATGGGAAAAGGCTTATAAGGGCATTGTCTTCCCAGAATACACCAAGGAACTTCCAAGTGCCAAGGTTGTTATCACCGAAGATGCCAATGCTGACAACAAAGTCGACTGGCAAGATGGTGCCATTGCTTATCGTAGCATCATGAACAACCCTCAAGGTTGGGAAAAAGTTAAGGATATCACTGCTTACCGTATCGCGATGAACTTTGGCTCACAAGCCCAAAACCCATTCCTTATGACCTTGGATGGTATCAAGAAAATCAATCTCCACACAGATGGTCTTGGGCAAGGTGTTCTCCTTAAAGGTTATGGTAGTGAAGGTCATGACTCTGGACACTTGAACTATGCTGATATTGGTAAACGTATTGGTGGTGTTGAAGACTTCAAGACCTTGATCGAAAAAGCGAAGAAATATGGAGCTCATCTTGGTATCCACGTTAACGCTTCTGAGACTTATCCTGAGTCTAAATACTTTAATGAAAATATTCTTCGTAAGAATCCAGATGGAAGCTACAGCTACGGATGGAACTGGCTAGACCAAGGTATCAACATCGATGCTGCTTATGACTTGGCGCATGGACGCTTGGCTCGCTGGGAAGACTTGAAGAAAAAACTGGGTGAAGGTCTCGACTTTATCTATGTGGACGTATGGGGCAATGGTCAATCAGGTGATAACGGTGCCTGGGCTACCCACGTTCTTGCTAAAGAAATCAACAAACAAGGCTGGCGCTTTGCGATTGAGTGGGGTCATGGTGGTGAATACGACTCTACCTTCCAACACTGGGCAGCTGACTTGACCTATGGTGGCTACACTAATAAAGGTATCAACAGTGCCATCACACGCTTTATCCGCAACCACCAAAAAGATTCATGGGTTGGGGACTACAGAAGTTACGGTGGTGCAGCCAACTACCCACTTCTAGGTGGCTACAGCATGAAAGACTTTGAAGGCTGGCAAGGAAGAAGCGACTACAATGGCTATGTAACCAACTTATTTGCCCATGATGTCATGACTAAGTACTTCCAACACTTCACTGTAAGTAAATGGGAAAATGGTACACCAGTTACCATGACCGATAACGGTAGCACCTATAAATGGACTCCAGAAATGCGAGTGGAGTTGGTAGATGCGGATAACAATAAAGTAGTTGTGACTCGTAAGTCAAACGATGTCAATAGCCCGCAATACCGTGAGCGTACAGTAACGCTCAACGGACGTGTCATCCAAGATGGTTCAGCTTACTTGACTCCTTGGAATTGGGATGCAAATGGTAAGAAACTTCCTACTGATAAGGAAAAGATGTACTACTTCAATACGCAGGCCGGTGCAACAACTTGGACCCTTCCGAGTGATTGGGCAAATAGCAAGGTTTACCTTTACAAGCTAACTGACCAAGGTAAGACAGAAGAGCAAGAACTAACTGTAAAAGATGGCAAGATTACTCTAGATCTTCTAGCAAATCAACCATACGTTCTCTACCGTTCGAAACAAACCAATCCTGAAATGTCATGGAGCGAAGGCATGCACATCTATGACCAAGGATTTAACAGCGGAACCTTGAAACATTGGACTATTTCTGGCGATGCTTCTAAGGCAGAAATTGTCAAATCACAGGGTGCAAATGAAATGCTTCGTATCCAAGGTAATAAGAGCAAGGTCAGTCTTACTCAGAAACTGACTGGCTTGAAACCAAATACCAAGTATGCTGTTTATGTCGGTGTTGATAATCGTAGTAATGCTAAGGCAAGTATCACAGTGAATACTGGCGAAAAAGAAGTGACTACTTATACCAATAAGTCACTCGCTCTCAACTATATCAAAGCTTATGCTCATAACAATCGTCGTGAAAATGCTACAGTTGACGATACAAGTTACTTCCAAAATATGTACGCCTTCTTTACAACTGGATCGGACGTATCAAATGTCACTCTGACATTGAGTCGTGAAGCTGGTGATGAAGCAACATACTTTGATGAAATTCGTACCTTTGAAAATAATTCAAGCATGTACGGAGACAAGCATGATACTGGTCAAGGAACCTTCAAACAAGACTTTGAAAATGTTGCTCAAGGTATCTTCCCATTTGTAGTAGGTGGTGTCGAAGGTGTCGAAGATAACCGCACTCACTTGTCTGAAAAACACGATCCATATACACAGCGTGGTTGGAATGGTAAGAAAGTCGATGATGTTATCGAAGGAAATTGGTCATTGAAGACAAATGGACTAGTGAGCCGTCGTAACTTGGTTTACCAAACTATTCCGCAAAACTTCCGCTTTGAAGCTGGTAAGACTTATCGTGTAACCTTTGAATACGAAGCAGGATCAGACAATACCTATGCCTTTGTAGTCGGTAAGGGAGAATTCCAGTCAGGTCGTCGTGGTACTCAAGCAAGCAACTTGGAAATGCATGAATTGCCAAATACTTGGACGGATTCTAAGAAAGCCAAGAAGGCAACCTTCCTCGTGACAGGTGCAGAAACTGGCGATACTTGGGTAGGTATCTACTCAACTGGAAATGCAAGCAATACTCGTGGAGATGCTGGCGGAAATGCCAACTTCCGTGGTTACAACGATTTCATGATGGATAATCTTCAAATCGAAGAAATTACCCTAACTGGTAAGATGCTGACAGAAAATGCTCTGAAGAACTACTTGCCAACGGTTGCCATGACTAACTATACGAAAGAGTCTATGGATGCTTTGAAAGAGGCGGTCTTTAACCTCAGCCAAGCAGATGATGACATTAGCGTAGAAGAAGCGCGTGCAGAGATTGCCAAGATTGAAGCCTTGAAGAATGCTTTGGTTCAGAAGAAAACAGCCTTGGTAGCAGAAGACTTTGAAAGTTTGGATGCGCCAGCTCAACCAGGTGAAGGTCTAGAGAATGCCTTTGATGGAAATGTGTCTAGTCTATGGCATACATCTTGGAATGGTGGAGATGTAGGAAAGCCTGCAACCATGGTCTTGAAAGAACCAACTGAAATCACTGGACTTCGTTATGTTCCACGTGCATCTGATTCAAATGGAAACTTGCGAGATGTGAAACTGGTTGTCACAGATGAGTCTGGCAAGGAACATACCTTTACCGTAACAGATTGGCCAAATAACAACAAGCCAAAAGACATTGACTTTGGTAAGACAATCAAGGCTAAGAAAATTGTCCTTACTGGTATCAAGACTTACGGAGATGGTGGCGATAAATACCAATCTGCAGCGGAACTCATCTTTACCCGTCCACAGGTAGCAGAAACACCACTTGACATGTCTAGCTATGAAGCAGCTTTGGCTAAGGCGCAGAAATTAACGGACAAAGAAAATCAAGAGGAAGTGGCTGGAGTTCAGGCGAGCATGAAATATGCGACGGATAATCATCTCTTGACGGAAAGAATGGTGGCCTACTTCGCAGACTATCTCAACCAATTAAAAGATTCTGCTACGAAACCAGACGCTCCAACAAGTAGCAAGGGAGAAGAACAACCACCAGTTCTTGATGTGCCTGAGTTCAAAGGCGGCGTCAATGCAACAGAAGCAGCTGTACATGAGGTTCCTGAGTTCAAGGGCGGCGTTAATGCGGTTGAAGCCTTGGTTCACGAATTACCAGAATACAAGGGCGGAGCCAATGCGGTCCTAGCGGCTGCAAATGAAGTCCCTGAGTTTAAGGGTGGCGTCAATGCGGTCCAAGCCTTGGTAAACGAGAAACCAGCCTACACAGGTGTATTGGCTACTGCTGGAGATCAAGCAGCTCCAACAGTTGAAAAACCTGAGTACCCGCTCACTCCAAGCCCAGTAGCTGATGCCAAAACTCTGGAAGATAAAGAAGAGAAACTTCCTGCTACAGGAGAACATGGTTCAGAAGCAGCCCTCTTCTTGGCAAGTGTGAGCATCGCTTTATCTGCTGCGATTCTTGCGACAAAACGTAAAGAAGAGTAATGAGATTTGATTGTAGCAGTTCAAAGCAACTCGAATCAAAAAGGAACAAACAGCCGGAGAGGACCTCTTGGTTCTCTCCTTTTTCAAAGGAGAAATGATACCGCTTACTCATGTATGCGGATGAAAGGAATAGGAGAAAGATGGATAGACATTTTTTTGAGAAACGCTGTCACTATAGTATAAGAAAATTTGCAATCGGTGCAGCCTCCGTTATGATTGGTGCTAGTATCTTTGGCGCCAATATGGTTCAGGCGGCAGAAACAGCAACACCTTCAGAGGCAGAGGGAAGTATCACTCATGTTCAAGCCTTGGATAAGTTACCAGATGATTTAGCCGCTGCGCTTGAAAAAGCAGATGCAGAAGCTGCAACAGAAGCAAGTCATGAAGAAACTCCAGCGACAGATGAGGGAACCAATCCTGCAGCAAGTGAAGAGGCAAAACCAGAGACAAGTCCTGCAACTCCCAAACCAGCAGAAACGCCGAAACCGGCTGAAACACCAAAGGCAGATAAACAACCTGCGGAAACCACTACACCAGCAGTAAAACCAGCTGAAAAGACAATCGAAGATAGAGAAGATGTCAACCATCTTGAGGGTGCTACTGCTCAGGCTAATAACTATGAAACTGGCACTCCGTATACTGCTGATAAGGCAGTGGACGGTAATCCAGATACCCGTTGGGCGACTAATCAAAATATTGAAAAACCAACCTTCGAATTAACTCTTCCAAAAACTACCCTTATCAAGCATGTAGAAATAGACTGGGATCGTCGTCTTCGTAATGGGCAAAATGATCCCAATATCAAATCTTGGAGTCTCTACTACGCAGGCCAAGAAGACATGGGCGCTAACGAAGAAAAACAATGGAAACTCGCTCATACCAAGACTGGAAATCCTGTTTTAGATGAGAAAGTTGACCTAGCTGAAAGTATTCAAGCTAAGTACCTCAAATTAGAGATCAATGACTACCAAGCTGGCACAATGGGCTGGAGAAACGTTGGTATCCAAGAAATTCGAGCTTATTCAAACGTTCCGGACCATAGTAAGGTAACGGATATCCGCCAAGTAACCGAACTAACAGTAGCAGAAGATGGACAGTCTCTTGTCTTACCAACTTTACCAGGAAAAGTCAGTCTCATCGGAAGCAATAAGCAAGGTGTGATTGACCTTCAAAATCACATCCATAAACCTCTAACAGATCAACGCGTCAAGGTCATGGTCCAACAAATCAGAGACAGTCATACTTTCACTAAGGAATTTGAAGTAGTCATCAAGGGTCTACATCAGAACGAGGGTGTAGGTGTCAAACCAAAAGTAGCACCAGCTGTTCAACAATGGTATGGGAAAGAAGGCCAATCTTCTATCACTTCAGATACAGTCCTTGCGACAGGTGATTCTGGCTTTGATCAGGCAGCAACCTTCTACCAGTCAGACCTTGCTAGCCGTGGATTGGAACTGGCAACAGGTGACAAGCAAGCTCAAAAACGAATCGAATTTAAAAAGGTTGAAAACAAAGGTTATGGCAAGGAAGGCTATGGCATCACTATCCAAGATGATGTGATTACCATCGAAGCTGCCACAAACACAGGAGCCTTCTACGCCACTCGGACTCTTCTTCAAATGGGAGAAAGTAACCTCCAAAATGGCGAAATTCGCGATTTCCCAAGTTTCAGCCACCGTGGCTTTATGCTAGATACAGGTCGTAAATTTATCCCTTATGACACTCTTGTAGACATCATGCTCAACATGGCTTACTACAAGATGAACGACTTGCAGTTGCACCTCAACGATAACTATATCTTCCTAAAGGAACACTTGGCAGGTAAGAATTTAAGTCCAGAAGAACAACTCAAGTATGTACTTGAACACGCTAAGACTGGTTTCCGTGTGGAGACAGACATTGTCGGTAAGAATGATCAAAAATTGACTTCAGATGAGCATTATACCAAGGAAGAAATGCAAAATCTGATTAAACTTGCCAAGGCCTTGCATATCAATCTAGTGCCAGAAATTGACACACCAGGTCATGCACTATCATTTGTCAAAGTCCGCCCAGACCTCATGTATCAAGGTAGTTTGAGTGATTATGCTGGCAAACACAATGTTGAACGTGTTGCAATGCTCGACCTAGATAATAAATACGATGAAACGCTAGCTTTTGTCAAATCAGTTTATGACAAACTCCTCGATGGTCCAGATGCACCGCTTCATGGCGTATCTACTGTTCATATCGGAACGGATGAATACTATGGTAGCCGCGAAAGCTATCGCCGCTATGTCAATGATTTGACCCAATATATCAAGTCTAAAGGCTATACCCCTCGTATCTGGGGTTCGCTCAGTGCGAAACGAGGGAACACCCCTGTTGATTGGAACGGAGTAGAAGTTGATATCTGGAGTATCGGATGGCAACGACCAAATGAAGCCATTGCTCAGGGAGCTAAGATTATCAATATCACGGATGTACCGACCTATAGTGTGCCAAGTGGAAGCAATAGTCAAGCAGCCTACGGGGACTATGCTAACTACGAACGTCAGTACAATAGCTGGACACCGAATGATTTTAGAACAGGTGGAGGTCCACTTCTACCAGCTTCTCATCCAAGTATCCTTGGTGGTGGGCACGCAGTTTGGAATGACAATATCGACCTTCATGAGACAGGTTTGACCTCTTATGACATCTTTAAACGTTTCTTCAAGAGCATGCAAACCACTGCAGAACGCACCTGGGGGTCTGACCGTGCAGCTGCGACCTTTGCAGAACGCACCCTACCAACCAGTCCTTATGCGCCGCAGTCAAATCCTGATAAAGAGATTGATCAAAGCGACCTGTTTACCATCAATTCTGAAACAGTCAAGAACTATGCAAGCAAGAAAGTGAAGGCAAGCGAACAGGGATTGGCTTTTGAGAAAGATAGCAGTATCGAAGGCTTGGCTGGTGATGTTGGTCCAAGTCACGTCTTGAAGTTTGATGTAACTGTCACTGGAGACGGAGAACAAACCTTCTCAGCAAGTGGGGATAACCGTATCTATCTAGCTGATAAAGACGGCTATCTTGCTTACCAGTTTGAACAGTTCCATATCCAATTCAATAAAAAACTTGAAAAGAACAAACGTTATCAAATCTCTATCGTGACCAAACCACAATCTACAGAAGTCTATGTGGATGGTGAAAAGATTGAGCGTATAGCAAATCCAGCCCACCCTCGCTTTGCCCACAATAGCTTGGTTCTACCGCTTGAAAGCATCGGTGGTTTCAAAGGAATCTTGCATAGCGCAGAGTTGTCAGACAAACCATTTGTAAATCCTCGTTTGATTTCAAATGATAAGATTACAGCAACCGCAAGCAGTCAGCAGCTTCCAGGAAATGCGACTGAAGGCGCTGTTGAAAAGGCCTTTGACAATGATCCAAATACCTTCTGGCATACTAAGTGGACTGGTGACACTGCGCCATACACCCTTACTATGACCTTGAAAGAAGCAGAAAAAGTCAATGGCTTGACGTATCTCCCACGACCAGGTGGTGGAAATGGTGTCGTGACGCGCTACGAAATCTACGCACAAAAAGATGGCCAAATGGTCAAGGTTTCAGAAGGAAACTGGGACAACAACGCCCAAGAAAAAACAGTCAACTTTGCGGCGGTAGATACCAACAAGATTGAGTTGAAAGTATTGGAAGGCGTTGGTGGTTTTGCAAGTGCAGCTGAAGTTCATCTATTGAAACCTGTTAAAGAAGAGCAAGAAACGCCTGCACCAAGTCAACCAGAAAAACCAACTACACCAGAAAAACCAAAAGTAGAGCAAACAGGTGATGGAACAGTTGAATTGGCAGATCAATTTACTGCAAGTAAACCAGCTAGCGAAGACAGCATTGCAGCTGCCAGCAAGAGCGCAGACTATCTCAAGAAAGAGTACAAGGTCTTCCCAACGCCACAAAAAGTGACTTATGGAGAAGGAGTCACAGCCCTTCGTAAGCAAGTCAATCTGGTTATGGGCGATCAACTCGATATCTATACTCGCAATCGCTTGAAGAGTGTCTTGCAGGACAATCAAGTATCTTATACAACTGGTAAGGCAGCAATCGCTGGCGCAACCAACATCTATCTTGGAGTGCATGGACAAGGTTCACAAGCAGAACAAAACTTGTCCAAGGTTTCAGCAGGTCTCTTTGACAAGATTGACGCCTATGTCTTGAGCATCAAGGATAACTCGATTTCCATCGTCGGAAAAGACACAGATGCAGTCTTCTATGGTTTGACAACCTTGAAACACATGCTCAAGGAAAGCCAAGTGCCAGTCCTTCGCAATGTGACAGTAGAAGATTACGCAGAGCTCAAGAACCGTGGTTTCATCGAAGGATACTATGGAAACCCATGGTCGAATGCCGATCGTGCAGAACTCATGCGTTTTGGTGGCGATTTGAAATTGAACCAATACTTCTTTGCACCAAAAGACGATCCATACCACAACAAGAAATGGCGTGAACTCTATCCAGAAGAAAAACTAGCTGAAATCCGTGAACTAGCTCGCGTCGGAAATCAAAGTAAAACACGCTATGTCTGGACTATCCATCCATTCATGAACAACCGCATCCGCTTTGGCAATGAAGCGCATTACCAAGAAGATTTGGCAACCATCAAGGCTAAATTTACCCAGTTGATGAAAGTGGGTGTCCGCGAATTTGGTATCCTTGCAGATGATGCTCCAAGCCCAGTCGGAGGCTACAATAGCTATAACCGCTTGATGCAAGATATGACCAAGTGGTTGACTGAGATGCAGGGAACTTACAGTGGTCTTCGTAAAGAAATGATCTTTGTTCCTGGACAGTATTGGGGTAATGGACGTGAGGATGAGTTGAAATCCCTCAATGAAAATCTCCCAAGTTCAACATCCATGACCTTGACGGGTGGTAAGATTTGGGGCGAAGTCTCTGAAAGCTTCCTTTCAACTCTCAAGAACAATCTATCCGCAGGTGGCAAGACCTATCGCCCCGTTTCACTTTGGATTAACTGGCCTGTAACAGATAACTCTAAACAACACTTGATTCTAGGTGGTGGTGAGAAATTCCTTCATCCAAATGTGGATCCAAGCTTGCTGTCTGGTATCATGTTGAACCCAATGCAACAGTCTGAACCATCTAAGATTGCCCTCTTTTCAGGAGCTCAATACTCATGGAAACAGTGGAAATCAGAAGAAGAAGCTAAGAAAATCAATGATATTGCCTTCAACTTTGTAGAAAATGGTCATTTTGAAGATAGCAAGGTATCAGCAGCCTTCCGTGAACTTGGTAAGCACATGATCAACCAAAACATGGATAATCGTGTCGTCAAACTAGAAGAATCGGTAGACTTGGCTCCAAAATTAACAGACTTTATGACCAAGCTTAAAGCAGGTCAGGATGTGACTGCTGAACGTACAGCCTTGCGTGCAGAATTTGCCAAGATTAAAGAAGCAGCCGAACTCTATAAAGCATCAGGCGATAAAAAAATGGTTGCCCAAATCCACTATTGGTTGGATAATGCAATCGACCAAATGAATGCTCTTGATGCCTTCCTTACAGGAACTGAAGCCATGGCTACAAACGATGCAGCCAAACTTTGGGATAGCTACTATAAAGGTTTGAAATTGTACGAACAGTCTCAAACTCACACCTTCCATTATGTAGACCATATGGAAAAAGCTGAATTGGGTGTTCAACATATTCGTCCATTTATCCTATCCCTGAAAGAAGTTCTAGCGTCTGAAGTTCAAAAAGTCTTGCATCCAGACCAAATCATCAGCACCTTTATCACCAATCGAACAGGGGTAGAAGGTGGTTTGGCAGAAGTAACGGATGGCGATTTGGCAACTCATGCGATTATTAAATCACCAAATAGCATCAAGACAGGTGATTATATTGGTATGAAGTTCAACAAACCAGTAGCGATTCAAACCTTGACCTTTGCAATGGGAACGCAGGCAAATCCACGTGATACCTTTAGTAAGGCAGAAGTGCAGTATCAAGATGAAAATGACAACTGGGTAACCTTGAAAGAGCCAAGCTATGTCGGAAATGAATCCCTTCTTAAGTTTGAAAATCTCAATATCAAGGCCAAGGCAGTTCGCATGATTGCGACAGCAGACCGTGAGAATACTTGGTTTGCAGTTCAGGAAATTGCAGTCAACCGTCCAGTTGAAAAAGCTCGTAGCCAACAAGCAACGACAGTTAGTCTAAGCTCAAACTTAGTTTACAAACTAAATACCTCAGCTCGTCAAATCACTGATGGCAAGGACAATACAGAAGCCATGATGGCAAATGCTGACGGTAGCAATACGACACCAGTAGATGCTTGGGCACAACTTGACCTCGGTGAAGTCAAGTCAGTCACTAAAGTACGACTTCGCCAAGGAACGGGTGATAAGCTTGCTGCAGGTGTACTTGAGTACTCTACAGATGGAACTGCATGGCAAGAGTTGGATCGCCTATCAGGAGAACAAACCAAGGAAGTGACCAGAGCAATCAATACTCGCTACATCCGAGTACGCAATACCAAGGCCCTTGACCTCTGGTGGCGTATCCAGGACTTCTCTGTTGAGACACGCTCTGGAAACAGTGAGTTAACAGACACCAACGTCGACGCCTTGAAGGAAACACCAGTAGTGGATAGCTTGGGCAGTTACGAGCTTCAAATTCCAGCTGGAACCAAACTTCCTGCTCATAGCTATCTAGGTATGAAACTTGACCGTATCCATCAGGTCAAGAGCATCCAGCTCCAAGGTCAAGCCAACCCAGCTCTTAGCCTGGAGTATTCTGCAAATGCGCAAGAATGGATGCCAGCTAGCCAGTTGACTGATAGATCTGCAGCAAGCCACTTAATACGTTATGTGCGTTTGGTCAACAAAACAGATCAGGAGCAAGCTATTACAGCGACTTCTCTCCTTGTGACAACCAAAGAAGTGCAACCAACCAAACTAGAATCTACAACAATGGGCATTCATCCAACATACGGAAGCAATGATGTTCGTAAGCTGAACAACCTAGATCAACTATTTGACGGTGTTTATAACAACTTCGTTGAGTTTTCAGACTACGCCCATAAAGATGGCCATGTAACCTTGAAACTCGGTAGCGAACGTACCATCAAGAAGATCAGAGCCTACATCCAAGACGGAACTCAAAACTATCTTCGTGATGGTAAGATCCAAGTCAGCCAAGACGGTAAAACTTGGACAGATGTCGTGACAGTAGGAGATGGTGTGGCCAATAGCACACACGATGATTCATTGACAGATGGTTGGACACATGATTCTAAGATGCCAGGAAATCGCTACATCGAGGGTGAATTGACGACACCAGTTAAAGCTAACTATCTCCGTGTCCTCTATACAGCAGACTATGATGCCCGTTTTGTAGGCTTTACAGAATTGGTCATCAACGATGGTGAATTTGTCAAACCAATCAATGATCCAACAGTAGAAGGAAGTAGTGGAGAAAGCCAGGGCAACCTTTATAATAATCTTGTAGACGGAAAAGTCTTAACCAGCTACAAGTCTGAAAAAGACAAGGGCGAATTGGTGTATCACTTGTCTGAGCCAACCAATGCCAACCACCTTCGTCTCGTTTCCAGTCTTCCTGAAGGAGCTAAGGCACGTGTTCTTGCTAGAACACTCAAGGATGGTCAAGACAGTTGGACAGACCTCGGTGCCATTACATCTAGTCTCCAAACTTTTGCTATCCGAAATGGCGGCTCTCTTCTAGACGTCAAATTAGTCTGGGAAGGCGGCAAGGCTGAGTTTTATGAATTGGCAAGCTTCCATCAAGAATTGACAGAAGAACCGATCCAATCAAGCAAGGGTGAAGAACCAGCACCTGTTCTTGAGGTTCCTGAATTCACAGGTGGTGTCAATGCAGTTGAAGCCTTGGTACATGAGCTTCCAGAGTACACAGGCCCAGTAGCGACAGTAGGTGACCAAGCTGCTCCAACAGTAGAGAAACCTGAGTTCAAGGGTGGTGTCAATGCAGTGATGGCTCTAGTGCATGAATTGCCAGAATACACAGGCCCGCTAGCAACAGTAGGTGATCAAGCTGCTCCAACAGTAGAGAAACCTGAGTTTCAGGGCGGAGTCAACTCCGTTATGGCCTTGAAACATGAGCTCCCAGCTTACACAGGTCCCTTATCAACAGTAGGCGACCAGGCAGCACCGACAGTAGAGAAACCAGAGTTTAAACTTAGCACTCTAGTTTCTGATCAAGGTAAGACTCCAGATCATAAACAAGAAATTGCTAGACAAGAAATAGCTGAACAAAGCTTGCCAGCAACAGGTGAGAGTCAATCTGACACAGCCCTCTTCCTAGCAGGTGTTAGCCTAGCCCTATCTGCTCTCTTTGTAGCAAAAACAAAGAAAGACTAGTATTTAGTAAAACCTCTTAACAAGATTACGAAATCCGTTTCCTATCTTTCCCAATGAGGTTTATAGTACAGAAAAAGCCTGAGAAGATGTCTTCTCAGGCTTTTGTTAAGCAGATAGATGCAATAGTGCTATGAAAAAATCACCCAGATTTTTCTGGGTGATAAATGTTATGGTTGTGCTGGTTGAGGATTCTGATTTTGGTTCTGGTTTTGTTGACCAGGCGTTGTATTTGGTTGCTGGTTATTGGTATTATTGTTTGCACTATTATTCGTGCTTGGAGTAGTTGAGCTTGACTGTGAAGTTGAACTTTCTGATGTCGAGCTCGAACTTTCAGGTGTTGGGGCCTGTTGCGGAGCAGGGGCAGTCCATGCAGAACGAGCACTGTTTTTAAAGACGAACTCACCACTTCGATAGAGGCCTTCTGGCATAGTCCAGTCGCCAGGGTTGTTATCCTCAGACAGATAAGTCATCATTGAACGGTAAACCTTAGCAGCAACATAGAAGCCATCACCAACGATAGGAGTCAGGCGGTTTGAGTAACCTGTCCATACAGCCATTGAATATTTGCGAGTATAACCAACAAACATTTCGTCTGGGGCTACATAACCAGTATTTTTGATGTAGTTTTCAATTTCATCATCTGTATAGTTTGATGTACCAGTCTTACCAGCTTGAGGTAGCCAAGGGAGATAAGCACCACGACCCGTTCCGTATGCCAAGACAGTCTTCATCATTTCTGTCATCATATAGGCGGTCGTCTCTTTCATGGCACGAGTACCAGGATCAGCGTATTCTTTTGAGCTACCATCGCTAAAGACGATTTTGTTGATATACATTGGTTTATGGTAGATACCACCGTTAGCAAAAGCAGCGTAAGCAGCAGCCATTTTCTCACTACTTGCTCCGTACTTTTTGTTTGACTCAGTCGTATTACTTGAAATCGCGTTGGCATAGTGCATATCTGGATAGTCAATACCGATTCCATTCAGGAAGGTCTTGGCTCTATCCAAACCGACTTTGTTCAAGGTTTCTACGGCTGTAACGTTCCGTGATTGTTGGAGCGCATATTGGATGGTGATATTTCCAAAATAACTTCTATCCCAGTTGTAAACAGGGGTATCTGTTCCAGGATAGTTGTATGGAACATCATGTACAATCGAAGCAGTTGAGTCGTAGATGTCATACTCCAAGGCAGGAGCATAGTCTGTGATTGGCTTCATGGTAGAACCCCAGTCACGGTTGGTTTCCACAGCTTGGTTGATTCCGAAGGAAACATTGCTTGATTGGTGACGAGAACCTAACTGAGCAATGACTTTCCCATTTGTCACATCCACAATCGTTGAAGCTACTTGCATTTCATCATCTGGATAGTTGACATACTCGTCGGTATTGTAGATATCCCAGAGATGTTGTTGAACTTTAGGATCAACGTTGGTGTAGACGTCCATACCAGTCGTTAAGAGGTTGTAGCCTGTTTCTTGTTCGACTTGATCGATTACCTCTTTGAGATAGTTGTCCATGTATGGAGGATAACTATTAGCTGATTTTAGACTTTGAAGTCCATCTGTAATCGGAGTATTAATCGCTTTTTCATATTGCTCAGCTGAAATGTAACCTTGCCCCTTCATCTCAGAGAGGACGAGATTACGACGTTCTTGAGCAGCTTCTGGATGCGAGTATGGATCATACTGGTTTGGAGCCTGAGGCATACCAGCAAGGAGAGCCAATTGAGGAATACTTAGATCTTTGAGATCCTTGCCATAGTAACTTTGGGCAGCTGTCTGCATTCCGTAGTTCCCGTTTGACATGTAAACCTTGTTGATGTAGTAGGTCAAGATCTCTTGTTTAGTCGCTTTTTGTTCTAGCTGAACGGCTAACCAAGCTTCCTGGGCCTTACGAGAAAGAGTTTGATCAGAAGTTGACGTAGAGAAATAGGTTAACTTGATCAACTGCTGTGTCAAGGTGGAAGCTCCTTGCAGACCTCCACCACCACGAAGGTTTCGGAGGGTAGCACCTAGGATACGGATCGTGTCGATTCCTCGGTGATTAAAGAAGCGATGGTCCTCAATCGAAACAATAGCGTTGACCAAATCGGTCGGTATTTCGTTTGCTTGGGCATTGACTCGACGTTCCGATCCAAGATCAGCAATAAGCTCGTCATTGCTATCATAGATCTTACTTGACGTTGTAGCAACTAGTTTACTTTCAGAAAGTTCTGGAGCCTTGCTAACATAGTAGAGGAAGAGACCTCCACCAAGCATTACAGCTGCGATAAATACAGTTAAGAGACTGATGCTGACATACTTAGCTATTCGCAGAAAAGTTTGTTTGTTCATCTTGTTTTACCACCTAGTAAATGTTCTTTGATAATGTCGAGGTAGGGAATTTGAGGAAAGGCACCAGGCTCAATCCTATATCCATTTTCTCGAATATATCCAAGTGGCATTGACTTCTGTCCCTTATCTTGATGATAGAAACGGATGAGGTCAATAGCCGGTAATAAGTAGGTTTCTTGCTGAGAAGAAAAGTGAAGGAGTACAAAGCAGATTCCTTGCTGGGCAAGGACTTGTTCCATATGCTGGATCTGATGGGGATGAAAATTCTTCATCGGTATCGCATGTTTTTGCCTGGTTTCCTTTGCTTCAAAGTCGATGTAGTATCCATCATAAACCCCTGAATAGTCAGTAGTTGAGGCTTGTCTAAAGTAGGCTTCAACAATCTTGGCACGACTTCGTTGGGGATAATCAACACGTACAATTTGGATGGGAGTCGGTTTCTTGTGAATAACAGCTAACCCATGCGACAAATAGTAGTCGTTCGTAGCATTGATCATCTTTTCAAAAGACATTCCCCGATTTGCGAAATTTTTAGTTTGTGACAGGGGTGCTTGCCTCTTTTGAGATGAAATTTTATGTGGATAGTTGACCATAATTCTCCTTATTGGTACAATAACATCACTCTATTATATCATAAATTTACAAAGAAAGGGTTAAAAATGACATCAGCCTTGATTTTAGGCTATTCAGCCTTCGACCTTGGTCTCTTTAATGACAAGGATATTCGAGTTGATATTATCAAAACAGCTATTCGGAGAGACTTGGAACGTCTAGCAGAGGATGGGGTGACCTGGCTTGTCTTTACAGGGACCTTGGGCTTTGAGTACTGGGCGCTTCAGGTGGCGAAAGACATGAAAGCAGACTATGGATTTCAACTGGCGACCATTTTTGATTTTGAAACCCATGGCAGTAATTGGAATGAAGCAAATCAAGCGAAATTGAGTGAGTTCAAGCAAGTTGATTTTGTCAAATACGCCTATCCACAATATGAGCACAAGGGACAATTACGCGATTATCAGAAATTTTTGCTGGAAAATACAGATACTTGTTACCTTTTTTACGACGAAGAAAACGAAACCAAGTTACGATATTTTTACCAAATGATGAAAAATCAAGCGGACTATGTTACAAGAAGATTAACATTTGAGGACTTGAATGAAATAGTAGAAAATTTTTCTGAAAAGTAAGCCTTTGACCTTGATTTTTACTTGTCTTTTTTTATATAATAATACTAGTAAACCAGAATGGAGAGAGACATGGCAAGTATTATATTTTCAGCGAAAGATATTTTTGAACAAGAATTTGGACGTGAAGTACGTGGATACAGCAAAGCAGAGGTAGACGAATTCCTAGACGATGTGATTAAGGACTATGAAACCTACGCAGCTTTGGTCAAATCTCTTCGTCAAGAGATTGCTGATTTGAAGGAAGAATTATCTCATAAACCACAGGTAGCGCCAACTCAACCAGACTCTATTGAAGTAACGGCTTCTACTTCAATGACAAACTTTGATATTTTGAAACGCTTAAATCGTCTCGAAAAAGAAGTATTTGGTAAGCAAATCTTAGACAACCAAGATTTATAATTGACTAAGGAATGAGTGCAATTTTTGGATAATCGCGTGAAGAGGTTCTCTTTTCATGAGGAAAGTCCATGCTAGCACAGGCTGTGATGCCTGTAGTGTTTGTGCTAGGCGAATCCATAAGCCTAGGGACGAGAAATCGTTACGGCAGTCGAAATGGCTAAGTCTTCGGATAGGTCAGAATAGGCTTGAAAGTGCCACAGTGACGGAGTCTTTCTGGAAACAGAGAGAGTGGAACGCGGTAAACCCCTCAAGCTAGCAACCCAAATTTTGGTCGGGGCATGGAGTGCACGGAAACGAACGTAGTACTCTGACTGCTATCAGATTTATGCTGTTAGCGGTAGACAGATGATTATCGAAGGAAGTGGTCCTAGTCACTTCTGGAACAAAACATGGCTTATAGAAAATTGCATATAGGTTGGGGCTGAGAAATCTTTCTCAACCTCATTTTTTAAAGTGAACAAGAGAAAGGTCTTGCAAGACTAGAAATGAAAGAACAATTTAATTTAATCGCAACTGCTGCGGCGGGGCTTGAGGCTGTCGTTGGACGTGAGGTGCGAGACCTTGGTTATGATTGCCAGGTTGAAAATGGGCGTGTCCGCTTCCAAGGAGATGTGAAGGCAATCATTGAGACCAATCTTTGGCTTCGTGCAGCGGATCGCATCAAGATTGTAGTCGGAAGTTTTCCAGCTAAGACTTTTGAAGAGCTTTTTCAAGGCGTTTTTGCTCTAGATTGGGAAAACTATCTCCCGCTAGGAGCACGTTTCCCGATATCAAAGGCAAAATGTGTCAAGTCTAAACTCCACAACGAGCCCAGTGTTCAGGCTATTTCTAAGAAGGCTGTTGTGAAGAAATTACAAAAACACTATACCCGTCCAGAAGGAGTTCCCTTGATGGAAACTGGTCCCGAGTTTAAGATTGAGGTATCTATCCTGAAAGATGTGGCAACTGTCATGATTGACACGACAGGTTCTAGCCTTTTTAAACGTGGTTATCGTACGGAAAAGGGTGGAGCTCCTATCAAGGAAAATATGGCAGCGGCCATTTTACAACTCTCTAACTGGTATCCAGACAAGCCATTGATTGATCCGACCTGTGGGTCAGGAACTTTCTGTATCGAGGCGGCTATGATTGCCAGAAAGATGGCGCCAGGACTTCGACGTTCCTTTGCATTTGAGGAATGGAACTGGGTCAGCGATCGGTTAATCCAGGAAGTTCGCACAGAGGCGGCTAAGAAAATTGATCGTGAACTGGAACTGGACATTATGGGCTGTGATATAGATGCTCGCATGGTGGAAATTGCCAAGGCAAATGCTCAAGCAGCAGGTGTCGCAGGTGATATTACCTTTAAGCAAATGCGGGTACAGGACTTGCGCACTGACAAGATTAATGGCGTTATCATTTCCAATCCACCATATGGGGAACGTTTGTCTGATGATGCAGGAGTTACCAAGCTCTATGCTGAGATGGGACAAGTCTTTGCACCACTGAAAACGTGGAGTAAGTTTATCCTGACGAGTGACGAAGCTTTTGAAAGCAAGTACGGAAGTCCAGCTGACAAAAAACGAAAACTCTATAACGGGACCTTAAAAGTGGATTTGTATCAATACTTTGGTCAGCGTGTCAAACGCCAAGAGGTAAAATAGAAAGGTGAACTCATGAGTAAGAAAAGACGTGATCGTCATAAAAAAGGACATCAAGAACCACAATTCGACTTTGATGAAGCAAAAGACTTGACTGTTGGTCAAGTCATTCGTAAGAATGAAGAGGTTGAAGCAGGAGTATTGCCTGAGGACAGTATCTTAGACAAATACATCAAACAGCACCGTGAAGAAATCGAAGCCGACAAGTTTGAAACTCGTCAGTTTAAAAAAGAAGAGCTAGCTTCTACTCAAAACCTAGAGGAAATGATCCAAGAAGTTCGTGAATCAAGTGAACCTTCTGATCAGGTAGACGATTCAGACATGGTTGCTGAGGAATCTATTGAAGAGATAGAAAATGAAGAGACTACTCAGTTTGTCCCACCACTTCAAGATGAAGAAAGTGCTGAAATAGAGCCTCTCGTTTTAACAGAAACAGAGCCCAAGGAAATAAATGAGGAACAAGAAGAGGCGACCTATACACCTCTATCACGTTCGGCTCAAACAGAACCTGAAACAGGCTCTAAGAAGAAAGGTGTCATCATCATTGCTTCGGTAGTAGCTGCAATCCTTGTGCTTGCTGGAACATATTATGTCTACCGTCAAGTATCTCGTTCAAACCAAGAAATCCAGTCTTCTCAAGCAGCCTCTTCGGATGATCAAGGGACACAAACAGCTTTGAAAGACTTCAATGATCTCTATGATACTTTCTATACGGATGCCAATAAGACAGCTCTGAAAAACAGCCAGTTTGATAAATTGAGCCAACTGAAAACCTTGCTAGATAAGTTAGAAGGTAGCCGTGAATATACACTAGCTAAGTCAAGATATGATAGCCTAGCAACTCAAATCAAGGCCATTCAAGATGTTAATGCCCTCTTTGAAAGTCCAGCAATCACTGACGGTGTCTTGGATACCAATGCGAAAGCCAAAGCAGATGCTAAGTTTACAGAAATCAAGACAGGTAACACAGAACTAGACAAACTCTTGGATAAGGCCATTAGTCTTGGTAAGAGTCAACAAACCAGTGCTTCCAGCTCAAGTTCGAGCTCTAGCACGAGTCAAGCAAGCTCAAGTTCAGCTACAGAAAGCAATGCAAGTAGTACGACACCTTCAACAAGCAACACGGCACCAGCTAGAGACACGAATGGTGGTTTGTCTGGCGATGGGGTTAATCTTCAAAGAAGTGCTAGTCGTGTACCGTACAACCAATCAGCTGTAGACGATAGCAACAACCCTGCTTGGACGTTTGCGGATGGTGTATTGGAACAAGTCCTAGCAACATCACGTGCTCGTGGCTATATCACTGGAAATCAATATATCCTAGAACGTGTCAATATCGTAAACGGAAATGGTTATTATAACCTCTATAAACCAGATGGAACCTATCTCTTCACCCTTAACTGTAAGACTGGTTACTTTGTAGGGAATGGTTCTGGTCATGCAGATGACTTGGACTACTAAGCGACCGTTACAAAATTCTTTCCTTTCATAGGTAAAAATGATAAAATAAAACATATTAAACAAGAGGAGTGTCACATGACAAAAGCTAACTTTGGTGTCGTTGGTATGGCCGTAATGGGTCGTAACCTTGCCCTAAATATCGAATCTCGTGGCTATACAGTTGCCATTTACAACCGTAGTAAAGAAAAAACAGAAGATGTCATTGCTTGCCATCCTGAAAAGAACTTTGTGCCAAGCTATGACGTGGAAAGCTTTGTAAACTCAATCGAAAAACCTCGTCGTATCATGCTCATGGTTCAAGCTGGACCTGGTACAGACGCAACTATCCAAGCCCTTCTTCCACACCTTGACAAGGGAGATATCTTGATTGACGGAGGAAACACTTTCTACAAAGATACCATCCGTCGTAATGAAGAATTGGCAAACTCAGGGATCAACTTTATCGGTACTGGGGTTTCCGGTGGTGAAAAAGGTGCCCTTGAAGGTCCTTCTATCATGCCTGGTGGACAAAAAGAAGCCTACGAATTGGTTGCTGATGTTCTTGAAGAAATCTCAGCTAAAGCACCAGAAGATGGCAAACCATGTGTGACTTACATCGGTCCTGATGGAGCTGGTCACTATGTGAAAATGGTTCACAACGGTATCGAGTATGGTGACATGCAATTAATCGCAGAAAGTTATGACTTGATGCAACACTTGCTTGGTCTTTCTGCAGAAGATATGGCTGCAATCTTTACTGAGTGGAACAAGGGTGAATTGGACAGCTACTTGATCGAAATCACAGCTGATATCTTGAGCCGTAAAGACGATGAAGGTCAAGATGGACCAATCGTAGATTACATCCTTGACGCTGCTGGCAACAAGGGAACAGGTAAATGGACTAGCCAATCATCACTTGACCTTGGTGTGCCATTGTCACTTATCACTGAGTCAGTATTTGCTCGCTACATCTCTACATACAAAGAAGAGCGTGTGCATGCTAGCAAGGTTCTTCCAAAACCAGCTGCCTTCAAATTTGAAGGTGACAAGGCTGAGTTGATCGAAAAGATCCGTCAAGCACTTTACTTCTCAAAAATTATCTCATACGCACAAGGCTTTGCCCAATTGCGTGTGGCTTCTAAAGAAAATAACTGGAACTTGCCATTTGCAGACATCGCCTCTATCTGGCGTGATGGCTGTATCATCCGTTCTCGTTTCTTGCAAAAGATCACAGATGCCTACAACCGTGATGCAGACCTTGCAAACCTTCTCTTGGATGAGTACTTCTTGGATGTTACTGCTAAGTACCAACAAGCAGTGCGTGATATCGTAGCTCTTGCTGTTCAAGCTGGTGTACCAGTGCCAACCTTCTCAGCAGCTATTACTTACTTTGATAGCTACCGTTCAGCTGACCTTCCTGCTAACTTGATCCAAGCGCAACGTGACTACTTTGGTGCCCACACTTACCAACGTAAAGACAAAGAGGGAACCTTCCACTACTCTTGGTATGACGAAAAATAAGTAGGTCTGCCATGGGGAAACGGATTTTATTACTTGAGAAAGAACGAAATCTCGCTCATTTTCTCAGTCTGGAACTCCAAAAAGAGCAATACCGTGTTGATCTGGTTGAGGAGGGGCAAAAAGCCCTCTCCATGGCTCTCCAGACAGATTATGACTTGATTTTACTGAATGCTCGTCTGGGGGATATGACGGCCCAGGATTTTGCAGAGAGGCTGAGTCGGACAAAACCAGCCTCAGTGATTATGGTCTTAGACCATCGCGAAGAATTGCAAGACCAGATTGAGACAATCCAGCGCTTCGCCGTTTCTTACATCTATAAGCCAGTGATTATTGATGATCTAGTTGCTCGTATTTCAGCGATTTTCCGAGGTCGGGACTTTATCGACCAACACTGTAGTCAGATGAAGGTCCCAACGTCTTACCGCAATTTGCGTATGGATGTAGAACATCATACCGTTTATCGTGGCGAGGAGATGATTGCTCTGACGCGCCGTGAGTATGACCTTTTGGCCACTCTCATGGGAAGCAAGAAGGTCTTGACTCGTGAGCAGTTGTTGGAAAGTGTCTGGAAGTACGAAAGTGCGACAGAAACCAATATCGTGGATGTTTATATCCGTTATCTACGTAGCAAGCTTGATGTAAAAGGTCAAAAAAGCTACATTAAAACTGTGCGTGGTGTTGGGTACACCATGCAAGAATAGAAAAGCAGTTGCAGTTTTGTAACTGCTTTTTTTGAGAAGTTTCTATATATTGACATACAATAAAGTCTTTGCTACAATCAGTTATGGAGGATACGTCTAATGAAAATAATAAAAAAATTGATGCAAATCGCATTAGCAGTCTTTTTCTTTGGTTTGCTAGCGACAAGTGCAGTATTGGCGGATGATACTGATTCAGAAGGCTGGCAATTTGTCCAAGAAAATGGTAGAACCTACTACAAGAAGGGGGAACTCAAAGAAACCTACTGGCGAGTGATTGATGGGAAGTACTATTATTTTGATCCTTTATCTGGAGAGATGGTTGTCGGCTGGCAGTATATCCCGTTTCCATCTAAAGGTAGTACAATTGGTCCTTACCCAAATGGTATCAGATTAGAAGGTTTTCCAAAGTCAGAGTGGTACTACTTTGACAAAAATGGAGTGCTACAAGAGTTTGTTGGTTGGAAAGCATTAGAAATTAAAACTAAAGACAGTGTTGGAAGAAAGTATGGTGAAAAACGTACAAATCCGGAAGATAAAGAAGAGAAGAGTTTTTACACGAACTATTACTTTAATCAAAATCATTCTTTAAAGACAGGTTGGCTTTATGACCAGTCTAATTGGTATTATCTAGCTAAAACGGAAATTAATGGAGAAAACTATATTGGTGGTGAAAGACGTGCAGGTTGGATAAACGATGGTTCAGCTTGGTACTATCTAGATTCAGAAACTGGTATCATGCAAACTGGTTGGAAGCAAATTGGCAATAAGTGGTACTACCTCCGTTCATCAGGAGCTATGACAACTGGCTGGTATCAGGAAGGTTCAACTTGGTACTATTTAGATGCTGAAAATGGCGATATGAAAACAGGCTGGCAATATCTTGGTAACAAGTGGTACTATCTCCGTTCATCAGGATCTATGGCGACTGGTTGGTATCAGGAAGGTTCGACTTGGTATTATCTAAACGCAAGTAATGGCGATATGAAGACAGGCTGGTTCCAGGTTAATGGCAAATGGTACTACGCTTATAGTTCAGGTGCTTTAGCAGTGAATACGACTGTAGAAGGCTATTCTGTCAACTATAATGGCGAATGGGTTCAATAATGAAAGAGGCGATTGTGAAGGAAACAATCGCTTTTTTTGTGAAAATATAATAAAATAGATAGGAGAAAATACTACTGTATGAAATGAGACGGTCTTTCCGTCTGGTTAAAGGAAAACATGACAAAAAAAGTTGGTGTCGGTCAGGCACATAGTAAGATTATTTTAATAGGAGAGCATGCGGTTGTTTACGGTTATCCAGCCATTTCCCTGCCTCTCATAGAGGTGGAGGTGACTTGTAAGGTGGTCCCTGCTGAAAGTCCGTGGCGTCTTTATGAGGAGGATACCTTGTCCATGGCAGTGTATGCCTCGCTGGAGTATTTGGATATCAAAGAAGCTTGCATTCGATGTGTGATTGACTCGGCTATCCCTGAAAAACGGGGAATGGGTTCGTCAGCGGCTATCAGCATAGCGGCCATACGTGCGGTATTTGACTACTATCAAGCCGATCTGCCTCATGATGTACTAGAAATCTTGGTCAATCGGGCTGAAATGATTGCCCATATGAATCCAAGTGGTTTGGATGCCAAGACCTGTCTCAGTGACCAACCTATTCGCTTTATCAAGAATGTTGGTTTTACAGAACTTGAGATGAACCTATCTGCCTATTTGGTGATTGCAGATACAGGTGTGTATGGCCACACTCGTGAAGCCATCCAAGTGGTTCAAAGTATGGGGAAGGATGCCCTACCGTTTTTGCATGCCTTGGGAGAATTGACCCAGCAAGCAGAAGATGCGATTAGACGAAAAGATGCTGAAGGATTGGGACAAATCCTCAGTCAAGCGCATTTACATTTAAAAGAAATTGGTGTCAGCAGCCCTGAGGCAGACTCCCTCGTTGAAACGGCTCTTAGCCATGGTGCTCTAGGTGCCAAGATGAGTGGTGGTGGGTTAGGAGGCTGTATCATAGCCTTGGCAGCCAATCTGGATCAAGCAGAAGAACTAGCAAAACGATTAGAAGAGAAAGGAGCTGTTCAGACATGGATCGAAAGCCTGTAACAGTACGTTCCTACGCAAATATTGCCATTATTAAATATTGGGGAAAGAAAAAAGAAAAAGAGATGGTTCCTGCTACTAGCAGTATCTCTCTTACTTTGGAAAATATGTACACAGAGACGACCTTGTCGCCTCTACCGACGGATGCGACTGCTGATGCCTTTTATATCAATGGTCAGCTTCAGAGTGAGGCTGAGCATGCTAAAATGAGCAAAATCATCAACCGTTACCGTCCAGAAGGTGAGGGATTTGTCCGTATCGATACCCAAAACAACATGCCGACTGCGGCTGGCTTGTCATCCAGTTCTAGTGGTTTGTCCGCCTTGGTCAAGGCTTGCAATGCTTATTTCCAGCTTGGTTTGAATCGGAGTCAGTTGGCACAGGAGGCTAAGTTTGCTTCTGGTTCTTCCTCTCGTAGTTTTTATGGGCCACTCGGTGCCTGGGACAAGGATAGTGGGGAGATTTACCCTGTAGAGACAGACTTGAGACTAGCTATGATTATGTTGGTGCTAGAGGACAAGAAAAAACCAATTTCTAGCCGTGATGGGATGAAACTCTGTGTGGAAACCTCGACGACCTTTGATGATTGGGTGCGCCAGTCTGAGAAGGATTATCAAGATATGCTCGTCTATCTTAAAGAGAATGATTTTGCCAAGGTTGGGGAATTAACGGAGAAAAATGCCCTAGCCATGCACGCTACGACCAAAACTGCTAGTCCAGCCTTTTCATATCTGACGGATGCATCCTATGAAGCGATGGACTTTGTCCGCCAACTTCGTGAGCAAGGGGAAGCCTGCTACTTTACCATGGATGCCGGTCCCAATGTCAAGGTCCTCTGTCAGGAGAAAGACTTGGAGCATTTATCAGAAATCTTTGGTCAACGTTACCGCCTGATTGTGTCAAAAACAAAGGATTTGAGTCAAGATGATTGCTGTTAAAACTTGCGGAAAACTCTATTGGGCAGGGGAATACGCTATTCTAGAGCCAGGACAGTTAGCCTTGATAAAGGCCATTCCCATCTATATGAAGGCTGAGATTGCTTTTTCTGATAGCTACCGTATCTATTCAGATATGTTTGATTTCGCAGTGGACTTGACGCCAAATCCTGACTACAGCTTGATTCAAGAAACGATTGCTCTAGTGGAAGATTTCCTCATTTATCGTGGGCAAGCCTTGCGACCTTTTTCCTTGGAAATTCGTGGAAAAATGGAACGGGAAGGCAAAAAGTTTGGTCTGGGTTCTAGTGGTAGCGTCGTTGTCTTGGTGATCAAGGCCCTGCTGGCTCAATATGATATTACGGTTGATCCGGAACTCTTGTTCAAGCTGGCTAGCACGGTCTTACTCAAGCGAGGAGACAATGGTTCTATGGGAGATCTAGCCTGTATTGTGGCAGAAGATTTGGTTCTCTACCAGTCATTTGATCGCAAAAAGGTGGCTACGTGGCTGAAAGAAGAAAACTTGATGACAGTTTTGGAGCGTGACTGGGGCTTTTCTATCTCACAAGTGCAACCGGGCCTAGAATGTGATTTCCTAGTGGGATGGACCAAGCAAGTGGCCGTATCGAGTCAAATGGTTCAGCAAATCAAGCAAAGCATAGACCAGAATTTTTTAAGTTCCTCAAAAGCAACGGTTGCTGCTTTGGTAGAAGCCTTGGAGCAGGGGAATTCAGAAAAAATCATCGAGCAGGTGGAAACAGCCAGTCAGCTTTTAGAAGGCTTGAGCCTAGATATATACACACCTTCGCTGAGACAGTTGAAAGAAGCCAGTCAAGATTTGCAGGCTGTTGCCAAGAGTAGTGGCGCTGGTGGTGGTGACTGTGGGATTGCCTTGAGTTTTGATGAGCAATCAACTGAAACCATAAAAAATCGCTGGGCCGATCTGGGGATTGAGCTCTTATACCAAGAAAGGATAGGACATGACGACAAATCGTAAGGACGAGCATATCCGCTATGCCCTTGAGCAGAAAAGTTCCTATAATAGCTTTGATGAGGTGGAGTTGATTCATTCTTCCCTGCCTCTTTATGACCTGGATGAGATTGATTTGTCTACAGAGTTTGCAGGTCGAAAGTGGGACTTTCCTTTTTATATCAATGCCATGACAGGTGGGAGCGACAAAGGTAAAGAAATCAATCAAAAACTGGCTCAGGTGGCAGAAGCATGTGGGATTTTGTTTGTGACGGGCTCTTATAGCGCAGCCCTCAAAGATTCAACAGATGACTCTTTTTCTGTCAAATCTAGCCATCCAAAGCTTCTCCTTGGAACCAATATTGGCTTGGACAAGCCTGTTGAGTTGGGATTTCAGACTGTAGAAGCGATGAATCCTCTTCTCCTCCAAGTGCATGTTAATGTCATGCAGGAATTACTCATGCCGGAGGGAGAAAGAAAGTTTCGAAGCTGGCAATCGCATCTGGCAGACTATAGCAAGCAAATTCCCGTTCCTATTGTCTTAAAGGAAGTGGGCTTTGGAATGGATGTGAAGACCATCGAGAGAGCCTATGATCTGGGTGTTCGAACGGTTGACCTATCAGGTCGTGGTGGTACTAGCTTTGCCTATATCGAAAACCGTCGCAGTGGCCAGCGTGATTACCTCAATCAATGGGGGCAGTCTACTATGCAAGCCCTTCTCAATGCCCAAGACTGGAAAGACAAGGTCGAACTTTTGGTTAGCGGAGGCGTTCGGAACCCGCTGGATATGATTAAGTGCCTGGTCTTTGGAGCCAAGGCTGTGGGACTGTCACGTACCGTTCTTGAGTTGATTGAAACCTACTCCGTCGAAGAGGTGATTGGCATTGTCCAAGGCTGGAAAGAAGATCTGCGTTTGATCATGTGTGCCCTTAACTGTGCCACCATAGCGGATCTACAAAACGTAGACTATATTCTTTATGGCAAACTAAAAGAAGCAAAAGATCAGATGTAGAGAGGTCGGGACAAGAATCCCGCCCTTTTTTTGTAGCCTTTTGTCAACTGTAGTGAGTTGATGAAACCTAGCTTGTAGGAGCGATTTCTGTCCAATCTCCTTTTTCCATCCTCAGACCGAGGTGACTTTTTTGAATTGTGATAAAATAGAAGGGAGAGGATGCATCTATGAAAAAATTTCAAATCTTTTTATTTATCGAAGCCTGTCTATTGACGGGAGCTCTGATTTTGATGGTATCAGAGCATTTTTCGCGTTTTCTGCTGATTCTATTCCTCTTTTTGCTCTTGCTCCGCTATTATACAGGCAAAGAGGGCAACAACGTTTTCCTCCTTGTGGCGACTATTCTTTTCTTTTTCATCGTCATGCTCAATCCCTTTGTGATATTAGCTATCTTTGTGGCAGTTATTTATAGTCTCTTTCTTCTCTATCCGATGATGAATCAAGAAAGAGAGGAGACCGACTTGGTCTTTGAAGAGGTGGTAACGGTTAAAAATGAACACAATCCTTGGTTTAGCAATCTCCATCATTTCTCTAGTCACCAGACATGTCAATTTGACGATATCAACCTCTTTCGCCTCATGGGTAAGGACACCATTCATTTGGAAAGAGTTATCCTAACCAATCATGACAATGTCATTATCCTTAGAAAGATGGTCGGAACGACTAGGATTATCTTGCCCGTAGATGTGGAAATCAGCCTCAGTGTTAACTGTCTTTATGGAGATTTAACCTTCCTTCATCAACCTAAGCGAGCCCTCCGTAATGAACACTATCATCAGGAAACCAGAGACTACCTCAAGAGTAACAAGAGTGTCAAGATTTTCCTAACTACTATGGTTGGCGATGTGGAGGTGGTCAGAGGATGAAAAAGCAATCTTATCTGTTAATCGGCCTGACTTCACTCCTCTTTATTCTCTTTTTGGCTAATAGTCTGCTTGATATTCTAAATCTTGATTGGTCCTATTTGCTACAGGATATCGAGAAAACAGAGAAACTCATCTTCTTGATCTTGGTCTTTAGCCTTTCCATGACCTTCTTTTTTGTCCTCTTTTGGCGCGTGATAGAAGAAGTCTCTCGCAGAAAAATGCAAGTCAATCTCAAGCGACTGCTAGCAGGAAAAGAGGTGGTTGCCTTTGCAGATCCAGACTTGGATGCCAGTTTTAAGTCCTTGTCTGGCAAGCTTAACCTCTTGACAGAGGCTGTTCAAAAGGCTGAAAATCAAAGCCTGGTCAAGGAAGAAGCAATCATCGAGAAGGAACGAAAGCGGATTGCACGTGACTTGCACGATACAGTTAGTCAGGAGTTGTTTGCGGCTCATATGATTTTATCAGGTGTCAGCCAGCAGGCTTTGAAGCTGGATAGAGAAAAGATGCAGACCCAGTTGCAAAGTGTTGCAGCTATCCTTGAAACAGCCCAGAAAGATTTGCGGGTCTTGCTCCTACATTTGCGACCTGTTGAGTTGGAAGAGAAGAGTTTGGTTGAGGGGATTCAAATCCTCTTAAAAGAGCTAGAGGACAAGAGTGATCTCAAGGTTAGTCTCAAGCAGAATGTGTCTAAATTGCCCAAGAAGATTGAAGAGCATATCTTTCGTATTTTGCAGGAGTTGATCAGCAATACCCTCCGCCATGCCCAGGCATCTTGCTTAGATGTCTACCTCTATCAGACAGATGTTGAATTGCAACTAAAGGTGGTGGACAATGGGATTGGCTTCCAGTTAGGGAGTTTAGATGACTTGAGTTATGGACTGCGAAACATCAAGGAGCGGGTTGAAGATATGGCAGGAACGGTTCAACTCTTGACAGCACCTAAGCAAGGACTGGCGGTCGATATCCGTATTCCCCTGCTAGACAAGGAATCATAAAGGAGTAGAGATGAAAATTTTACTGGTAGATGACCATGAAATGGTCCGATTGGGCTTGAAAAGCTATTTTAATCTCCAAGACGATGTGGAAGTTGTGGGCGAGGCTGCCAATGGGGCTCAAGGTATTGAGTTGGCCTTGGAACTGCGTCCAGATGTCATTGTCATGGATATTGTCATGCCTGAGATGAATGGGATTGATGCAACCCTGGCTATTCTCAAAGAATGGCCTGAAGCCAAGATTTTGATTGTGACCTCTTACCTAGACAATGAAAAAATCATGCCTGTCTTGAATGCGGGTGCCAAAGGTTATATGCTCAAGACTTCTAGTGCAGACGAACTGCTTCATGCCGTCCGCAAGGTGGCTGCTGGAGAGCTTGCTATTGAACAAGAGGTCAGCAAGAAGGTCGAATACCACCGTAATCATATGGAGCTTCATGAGGAGCTGACTGCGCGTGAGCGAGACGTGCTCCAACTCATCGCTAAGGGCTACGAAAATCAACGCATTGCAGATGAACTCTTCATCTCTCTCAAGACGGTCAAGACCCACGTGTCCAACATCCTAGCCAAGCTTGAGGTCAGTGATCGCACCCAGGCTGCGGTCTATGCCTTTCAGCACCACTTGGTAGGGCGGGAGGACTTTTAGATGAGTCTTGTAGATTTACTTGAGGAGCTAGAAGCGGCGAAAGATCCTGAGAAAGCAGGCCCAATGGAAGCCTATATGCGATACCAATTTTCCTTTTTAGGTATTGCAGCTCCTGAAAGAAATGCCCTCTACAAAAAATACTTTCCAAGTGCGAAAAAAACAAAGCTCATCTATTGGGATTTTGTAGACACTTGCTGGGAAAAGGATGCTAGAGAATATCAATATGTGGCTGCCAACTATTTGAAAGCTATGCAGTCTTATTTGACGGAGAACGATTTGCCTAAGCTTGAGCGTCTAGTCGTAACCAAATCCTGGTGGGACACAGTAGATATCCTAGACCGAGTAGTAGGAAGTTTGGTATATGACAAGCCAGAACTGGGAGAAATCATCCTCAAATGGAGCCTATCAGACAATATCTGGCTGAGGCGAGTCGCTATTGACCACCAGTTGTTAAGAAAAGAGAAGACGGATGTTCAACTAATGGAAAAGGTCCTGCTCAATAATCTGGACCAGACCGAATTTTTTATCAACAAAGCCATCGGTTGGGCCCTAAGAGACTACTCCAAAACCAATCCGGAATGGGTAGCAAGCTTCATCGAAAAAAACAGGGAAAGAATGGCTGAACTCAGTATCAGGGAAGCAAGCAAGTACCTTTAGCATCATTGAAAAGCGCATGTATGTGTCCTAAATTGGGAGAATTGAATAAATAACATTGAGAGAACGTGAATAGCGTTCTCTTTTGTTTTTCTCAATTTAATCTCAGGAGGTCACAAATGATATCAAAAGAAAAAGAAACACGTGAATTGATTATTTCATTCTTGATGAAACAGACAGGGATAACCCGTCAAGAATCAATAGACAACATTAAAGAACTAGAATCTTTTGGATTGATTGCTTTTAATTCAAAAGGTGATCTTAGATTTAGGGAGGTTTAGATATGGAAAGAATTTCACTTGCACAGGTTAATAACGGAGAAAGATTCTTCCGTGTACCAAAGTTACTTTTTGAGTCTGAACTCTATAAAAAGATGTCTGCTGAATCTAAATTGCTTTATGCCATCCTAAAGGATAGATTTGAGTTATCAGTAAAAAACAACTGGATTGATGCTGATGGAAATATCTATTTCATCTTTACCGTTGAAGAAATTGGAGAGATGTTAGGTTACGGAAAAGATAAGGTTATTAAGCTGAAAAAAGAGTTGAAAAAATATGACCTACTCGAAGAAGTTCGCCAAGGTTTAAACAAACCCAATTTGATTTATCTTGGTTCTTTAAAGGTTGAAAATGAGGCTAAACCCTTGATACCAGCGGAAGTCGGAAATTCCGACTTCCAGAATTCTGAAAATCAGAATTCAAGAACTCTGGAAAACAGAAGTCAAGACTTCGGAATTTCAGAACCTAATGATACTGATTCTAGTGAGCCTGAGTTTAGTGATCCTGATTTTAGTTTAGAGGAGGAAGAAGAGAAAGCCCCTCAAAATCCTGAAGGAAAAAATAGGGGCAACCTTTCTCGAAAAGTTGATAAGGCGACTAAGTACGACCGAGATTATATTTGGAACTTGGTTCATGACCAGTTACTAAAAGAAAACTTCTCACAGGCTACCGCAGATTATGCGATGATACATTTTGATGACCGCTATCAATACGCTTTAGAGAATATGAGGTTTGCCCGCTCGTCTGAAATGGTTGCTGAATACGTATTTAACGGCGTGATGGCTGAATGGAGTCAGAGGATCAGAAAGCAACAAAATAAAGGGGTAAGCTGATGAAAAAGTTAGTAAAGAAAATTGCTCTAAATTTGCTGATTATTACTTGTATTTTTTGCGTATCATACTTTATGCCCAAAATTTTCCTTTCGGATTTTCCTGGTTTCCAGCAATTTATGAGCTTGTGTATGTTAGTAGCTGGCTATGGCCTCTTCTATGCTGATTAATATTTTCTTTGACCCAAGCAAGTCAATAAACTGCTGAAGCACTTTGACAACTGAATACCCCCTCTGCCCTGATACAGCGTGACTATGAGATACAAAATTGGGGGCGGAGTGTAAAGCTAGTCATCTAGCCTCAGTCACAGTGCGCATTTTTCGCGGGTTTGTCGTTTTGACCATAAACGGTGCGCATGAAACACGGATATAACCAAAAGGAGGTTATACAGCATGGGTGTAAATCAACCTGAATTTATTCGAGTAGGAGAGAAAGAATGAATAAATTTGAAGACCTTGCAAATATTGACGTTTGCATCAGAGACTTAAAAAAATTAGGACGTGAAGGTGGTGCTTCTGCTTATCTTGATAGTGGTGAAATACTGAAGTTAAAACCAAAGTATGGCACAGTATCAAGAAAAGCCTATGTCGCAGGAAAGCCTATGTACGTTGAGCTAAAGATTGAATACAAAGACGTTTTTTCCGCAATTCGCACAATAGAACGAAATGGAATTTTGGTTGCGAGAAGATGTCGATTTGGAATGTTCAACGTGCTTAGACTTACAGGGACGGGCTATCACCGCACTAGAAAACGAAGCACAGGAGGAAATTTATGACGGATTGGGAAAATGACAAAGGTTGGAAAGACAGTTTTGAAGACCAACAAAAGAAAATCCAGTCCAACCGTCAACCAACAAAAGATAATAATGAGCCTATACGCTTTAAAATCATTGAGACGATTGCTGTCCTATCAAAGAATGACAAAGGGTGGCAAAAGGAACTAAACATTATTTCATGGAATGATGCCGAGCCAAAATATGATATACGGTCATGGAAAGATGACCATTCACGAGTTGGCAAGGGTGTCACACTTTTTGAGGACGAAATGGTCGTCCTTGCAGATGCAATTAAACATTTACAAATTACAAAAAAGAAAGAGGATTAAATCTTATGGATACAGCAGTTAAAGTTTTTCAAATTGTTCAAGCAGTCGTTGGTATTACAGGACTTGTATGGGTTCTTGCAGGAATTATTGATTTCTTTGGTGGTCGTAACAACAATGACTCTATGCGCCAGGAAAAAGGGGCAAATGCCATGATTAACGGTGGCGCTATCGGTGTTATCGGGGCGGCGGTCTGCCAAGCAATTATTGCAGCGCTTCAAGCTATCAGCTAAATCTGAAAGGAGCTAGAGTGAATGGATAATATCACAAATTCTCTAGCTGAGTATAGTTCAACAGTCAATCAATACGCTGATAAGATTAACGGGGCTTTATTGCCAGTCGCTTCAATCTTGATTTTAACTTTCTTTCTATTTGATATTTTTTCATGGAATAGACGGTTAGGACAAGAGGGCGGTGGCTTAACGGTTCAGCTTTGGATGGAAGTAGCCCTTGGATATGCTATTGCATTTCTATTGGTTTATAACATTTCAGAAATCTTTGATTTTATCGTATTTGTCTTTAACAGGGGGATTGCTCTTGTCGATGGCGTGTTACCGAATAAAACATTTAAGTCTGATATGGATACTTCAGGTATAAGTGGATGGATAGCCAAACAGATTGTCAATATCGTAGGCAACTTTACTGAGCTAATAGCTGATGTATGTGCGAAATTACTTGTCTTTATGAGATTTTTCCAAATGTATCTCTTGAAGGCAGTCGCTCCGCTAATTGTGGCTTTCTTCATGTCTGAACAGACAAAGCCAGTAGCCGTCAACTTCTTAAAACACTTTTCAGCTTACGCCTTACAAGGGTTATTGCTTGTCATTATTGTCAGACTTTACCCAGCTTTGGTAACGGATGACTTATTTAAAGCATCATCAGGAGATTGGGCGACTGCTTTTGCATCTATCGCAAAAAGTATTGTCTATATTGTCGCCTTGTTCGGTAGTCAGCGCTTGGCAAAAACACTTTTAAATGCCATGTAAAAAAGCAATAAATTTGGTAAAATAGTTCTATAAGGAGGTGAGTTCATGTCAGAAAAACGATACTATATCAAGCGAGAAGGAAACCATTTCAAATTGTCTCCTCAATCGCAAGAAGAACTAGTAGAAACCCCTACACCAGTTCAATCAAACGCCCCTAAACGAGTGAAACGCTCCATTTGGTCAATGATTGGCAACTTCTTTAGTCTGATTTTATCAGGTCTGATTATGATTATTGGATTTCTGATTGCAACTCCATTTTTCCTTTTAAGTGTCCTTTGGAATTGGATAATCATGTTTATTGGTCTATCTATTTTTTGGAGTATTGCAGGAGTTATTTACTATGGGACGATTTTAGATTACGAAGTTAATACCAACCTTATATTTAATAATACTTCGATACCAATTCTTTTGATTGTGGCTTTAATTGGTGCTATCATGTCAACGATTGGACGCATGAGAGACTAACAAAATTGAAACTGTTGAACAAACACTTTGCCAGAGCAAGGTGTTTTTATTGTAGCTAGAAAGAGGTTGTATGAACAAATTAGGAAGTGAGTTCCTCAAGCAGTTTGACAACTATGAAAGACCCGTCGCCTTTGGGATGACCAAACGTCTTTTAGTCATGTTGCTTGGGATTGGGATAGTGGTGTCACTCACTATCACCATTTCCATAATGGGACTATCAGATATTTTTATGTACCTTGTGGCGCTCCTCATTGCCCCTCCCTTTATCATTTACGGGCTAGGCTTTGATGAAGCAGTCAAAGACAAGGTCATGTTTAATCTAAAAGTTCAGAAGCGAGCTTTTATTACAGAATTTGAGGAAGGAGAGGAGTTCACAAAAGATGATTTTAAATCTTGGAAGAAAGTCAAAGAAGTTGACGAAGGCTGAAAAGGAACGTAAGGCACGCTTAAAACGCTCCTTGAAGGCTTCAACACAAAATACCATTAAATACAATAGCCTATTTGAAAATGGGCTGATGCACATTGCCAAAAACGAATGGTCAAGAACCTATCGCTTGGGTGATGTCGCCTATCTATCCGCTAATCAGGAAGAAAAGATTGACGTGATTGATACACACGCTGAAGCGCTCAATTCACTTGATGCAGGCTCTACTTATCAGCTCCTGGTTATCAATCGGAGAGTCGAAGACAACGCTGTTGAGCAAATTAAGTATGATGAGATTGGTGACGGCTTTGATAATTTCCGTAAGGAATACAATGAAATGATTGAAAGTCGTTTTTCAAGTGACTCAAAGAATTTCAAGGTTGAAAAATATGTGACCTTGAAGACAGAAGCCTATAATCGAGGGCAAGCGGATGCCAACTTAAGCGAGCTAGGCAACTCACTTGAAAATCAATACTCTCAAATGGATATTACCTTTGAAGAAATGGACGGGAAAGAACGTCTTGACGTGTTTGCGGAGTTGCTCCTGGGCAAACACAAACTCCCTTATAACTTCAGGGATATTGCTCTTTCAGAATTACATACAAAAGATTTTATCGCCCCTAACAGGCTTCATTTCTTGGAAAATCGTTTCCGTATCAATGAAGGGGTCGCAAAAGTCATGTATGCTAGAAACTTTCCAACTTTCTTAACAGACCGACTGATTAAGAGTTTAACGGATATAGGCGTTGAGTTGGCTATCACGATTCATGCTGAGCCTTATGAGCCATCTAGCTTTATGCGTAAGATTAACAATGCGGATACAACTATCAAAGCTGAAATGGTCAAGGCTCAACGGTCAGGCGCTCAAGAAGGGGTTGACCAGGATCTGGCTGTCTCAGGTCGAGCACGTGAAATTTCTGAGTCAACGAAACGATGGAAAGAAGAGATTGATGACAATGACCAAAAAGCCTTTTCAGGTTTGATTGCTCTTTACTTCAAGGCTGAGGATGAGGAGGAGCTGGCAAGTATCACAGATAAAGTCTTGACCGCTTCACGTAAGGTTGGCGTTGATTTTCAAGAGTGTTACTATTACCAGGAAGAAGGACTCAATACCATCCTTCCTATTGGTCACACCTTCTTAAATGTGAAACGTCGCTTTATACGTGATATGACAACAGCTAACTTGGCTACACAAGTTCCTTTTATGAACGTTGACCTGAAGTCAGATAGTGAGAGGGCGCTCTATTACGGTCAAAATCAACTATCTAACAATGTGATTACGGTTGACCGTAAAGCAGACCTGAACACTGGTTCGGGCGTAGTTCTTGGCTCTTCAGGTTCAGGAAAGTCTGTTACTGTAAAAACCATGGAAATCATACCAACTTATCTGAAGAACCCTGAAGACCGTATCATCATTGTTGACCCTGAAGATGAATATTCCGATATTGGACGTGAGTTCGGGGCGCAGTTGGTTGATATTTATATCGGTTCTAAGTCACACCTAAACTTGATGGACTTGCCTGATTCGAGTCAACTGAAGGATGAAGATGATGACCCTATCGGGGATAAGTCAAACCTTCTCATGGGGCTCTTTGAGTCTATTCTTGATGAAGTCGGTGACGTGCAATATACCATTATTGACCGTGTGACACGTGAAACATATGCAAGATTCGCTAATGTAGATAGAACGCCAACGCTTGCAGATTGGCACGATGTTTTGCTTGAACAAGAAGAACCTGAAGCCCAGGAATTGGCGCTCAAGTCTGAAATCTATGCCAAAGGGTCACAAAGTATCTTTGCACACGAGACCAACGTTGATATTACAAACCGCTTTGTGGTCTTCAACTTGAAACGCTTGTCAGGAAAACTCAAGCCGTTTGCGATGATGGTTATTCAGGACTACATTTGGAATCAAGTTGTCGCTTCCCAAGGGAAACTCACTACTCGCATTTATTTTGACGAGGTACAGCTCTTCTTCAAAGAAGAAGCCCAGGCTATCTTCTTTACAGAGTTGTATTCACGGGTTCGTAAATATGGGGCGATTGCCACAGCCATCACACAAAATATTGAAACTCTGATGAACAAAGAAGAAGGGCGCAAGTTGGTATCTAATAGTGAGTTCATGATTCTCTTGAAACACAAGAAATCAGACTTATTGGCTCTTTCTAAAGCCATTTCTTTAACTCCAACTTTAGTAAGATACATTGAAAAACCAAAAGCAAAAGGAACGGGCTTGATTGTCGCAGGTCAAGTGGTTGTACCTTTTGAAAATCCTATCCCAAGACACACAAGACTCTATGAGCTTGTCACTACAGATGCTTAGGAGGTGTTACGTTGTCGAGAAAAACAAGACGTGATCTCCGTGATGCCAAACGTGAGTACAAGGAAGCCAAGTCTGACCTCAAGACAACGAAAAACAGCTATAAACAAGCTGAAAAGAGAGAAGCTCGGCTCTTAAACCCCAAGACAGATGCTGAAAAGCGTTACCTGGGGCAGAAACAAAAGGCAAGACGGACGGTCGCTAGTAAAGAGATTGAAACGCTCAAAGAGCGTAAGAAGACCGCTAAAGCAAAGAAACGCCAAGCCATTCAGCGTAACGGTGGGACAAAGGCTCAAAAGCTGGGGCGAGTTACTCATCACCAGGCTTCTCATTTTGTGGATTCAGCTTTTCAGGATAATGATGTGCTTGAAGATATTGCTTCAGCACGTCAGACTATCCGTAGAACACACGCTGAAGTAAGACAAGCTAAGAAGCTAGGCAATTATACCGTCAAGATTGGTAAAGGGGCAACTAGGGTCGTATATGGTGCAGGAAATCGCACCTATAACCTTGTCCGTGGTCGTAGTTTTACCAGGACTCCTGTTGCCAATCGATGGGAAACGAAAGTTACTAATAAATACCAACGTTTACGGGCAAAATTAAGAACTTCAAAGGCAGGTAAGACCGCTAGTGCTACTAAAAAAGTAGCTGTAAAAGTTGGGAAGCCTATCTTGACAGTTCTTAAAAATCCCTTATCAGCTAAAGCCTACTTGATTATGTTTTTAGGAGTTCTGATTATTGCCCTGTTAGGAGTCGTGACAGGTGGAGGAACTTCAACTGTAGCACAAAACGAGTTTGATCTTACAGAAGCTTGGACTCATATTTCAAAAATTGATAGAGAAAAATCAACAGATAAAGTTGATTATTGGACAAATATTGATGAAATAATGATGTTCATGGGTTACAAATATGAAGATTACAAGCTAGATTCACCCTATAATACGGATAAGAAGTGGTGGGAATTAAATCATTCTTACAGGGAGCTTCTTTCCGATACTTGGGAAGAATTAAATAAAGATAAAGACAATTTAAAAACAATGTCTGATATCTATACTTCGTCTGAAAATAAATATCTAAGATTGAGTGAATCCGAGTTGAAAGAGTATAACGAAGTCTTAGAACAGGCAAAACAAGTAGGCTATTATGTAACCTACAACGATTTGTCAAACCCCTTTAATGCTGAAGCAAATGATGAAAAATTAGATCCAATACGGATTGATAAAAGGTTTGGCTATGTTTCAAAAACAGAGATATATAATGGTTCTGTTTTGCAAGCGAATCAAGGGTCAAAACTTTATGCTGTAATGGATGGTACAATTTCTATAAAAGAGCAAGATGTGATTATATCATCAGAAACGGCAGAGTTTACTTATAAGAATGTGACTCGTGTTCGTGTTAATGATGGTGATAAGATTAAAGTCGGGAATGAAATTGGTGAGGTAAGTGATGTAGGAGGGCAAGAAGTTTACTATAGAAAACTCAAAAACAAGAAAAAGAAAGAATGGGTTTGGGTAAATGTTGGTTTCTATCTTCCAAAAGTTGAATACAATCAGACTACTTCAGTAATTTCAGATATGAACCTAGACGGTGATATTGGTAAAAAAATAAATGATATATACAACTTCTTCAAAAAACAAGATAGTAGCGTAACCTTAAATGGTATCTCAGCAATTTTAGGAAACTTTTGGACAGAATCATCAATAACAGCAAAACGTGCTGAAGGAGATTATCTGAATCCTCCCGTGGGAGCTTCAGCTAGCTCTTGGGATGATCCTAACTGGTTGAATATGGGGAATGCTGAAGTGTATCAAGGGAAATATCCAAATATTATCCATAGAGGGATTGGACTTGGACAATGGACTGATACCCGTGATGGTTCGATTAGACATACAATGTTATTGAACTATGCTAAGGAAAAAGGAAAAAAATGGTATGATCTTGAACTTCAACTTGATTTCATGCTAAATGGTGATTCTCCTTACTACATTGAACATTTAAAGAATATCCTTCATTCAAACGATGATGTAGATTATTTAACTAATAAATTCCTGGTTAATTGGGAAGGGAACGAAGGAGATAAAGTAAAAGAACGGCAACATAATGCTCAACAAGTTTTATCGTATCTCAAAAATCCTAGAGGTCACACTAAAGGAGGAAGTTCCGTTTTAGAAAGTTCATGGGGTTTTCCTTCAGAGTATTCATCTAAAATATCTAGCTATCCTTCATCAGCGACTGTATCAGCTAGTCTTGATGGTAATACTTACCCTATTGGTCAATGTACCTGGTACGTGTATAATCGGTTAGTAGAAGCAGGAGCTCCTCATTATAATTGGTTAGGAGATGGACAGAACTGGGTTAGAGGATTGACTGCTAGAGGATGGAAATATAGTTCAACTCCCGTAGCAGGAGCTGTTATGTCAATTCAAGGAGGTTTTTGGAATACTCCAGAAGAGAATGGGCATGTATCTTACGTTGAACATGTAAATGAAGATGGTAGCTTCCTAGTTTCTGAATGTAATATTCAAGGAGTTCAAAATAGAATACATTGGACTCTTTGGACAAATCAAAGTTATTTAACATTTGCAATTCCGCCAAAATAGAAGAAAGAATGGAGAATTATGATAGATTCATCTAAATTAAAAGTAATAAAATTTATTGGTTATATATTATTGATTATCCTTGCCGTATTTATTGGAGTAGGTATAGGACAAACAGTAGCAGATCACAATCAAAAAAAGGAAAGTGCTGAAAGTAAACAGACAGCAACAAAGGAGGGGCTTAATCAGGAAGAGGTAAAAGAATTTTTAGTGAACTATTATACCAAAAAAGATCTTGGAGAGAATAGGAATCGCTATAAAGAGTATATGACTGATGGTCTATATAAACAAACAGTAGCTAAAGAAGAAGAACCTGTGAGCCAAACCTATAAAGGATTTGTTGTAGATTTTCAGTTTAAATCAGCAGAAATTTATATCAATCAAGACAAATTACAAGTTATAGCGCAAGTAAATTATGTAAATACTTTACTAGATGAAAAGAAAAACTATAACACTGCTCAAAAAAATGTTTTGAACAAAAAGACATTGAGAATGAGTTATACTAATGAAAACGGTAAAATGAAAGTAAATAAGATGGAATCCATTATTTTAACTGATCAGACAGGTGACTATGGAATTTTGGATAGTACAAAACCATCTGAAGGTTCTACAACAGATTCATCAACAAAACCAACGACAACACCTAGCACCTCAAATTCAAATTAAAGGAGAAAAATATGGCACCAAAAAAGACACAAACACAATCATTGAAGGGCAAACTTGAAAAATTTAATGCTGAGTTAGAAAAAATTCAAGAACAGAAAAGAGCCTTGAATCAAAAGGAAAAAGAGTATGAAGCGAAAATTAATGCACTTCAAGCAGAATATATCATTGCGTTAATGGCTGAGTCAGGTAAGTCTTTTGATGAATTTGAAAATTTTGCATTTAATAATTCTAACCAGGTAAATTCTTCTGAAGAGGTCGGTGAGGGTCATGTTCAGAATTATTAATCTACAAACAAATCAGCAGGAAACCTGTCAAAATAGGGATGAATTACTATCTCTTATTAATGATAGGTCGGTTTGGGCAGAAGATAGAGGAGAAACTATAACTATTCAAATAGACCAATTGGGAGAAGAGGGGATAATTTTAGACAGTCTATCTTTATCTCTCCCTCTTGAATCAATTGTGGAAGAAGCGCTCTCAGGGTTTGGTTTTAAAAGAGAAAAAAAATCATTTGGATTTTTAAAATCAAATAAGCATAAAAAAGAAAAGCGTACCTCTGTTAAAAAAGATAAAAAGTTAGAATCTCTTAAAAGCGTAGAACAATCTCAAAATAACCTGGTTGAAGATAAAAAAGAGACAGAAAAATTGATTACTAAATCAGTCTCAGATAAGCCAATAAAAACTAAAAAATTAAGGTTTGGTTCGCTTGTTCTTACAATAATTATCTGTTTAATTACAATAGCATCTATTGCTTCATTATCTCTTGTTCAAGTTCAATCTAAGAAAATTAATGAGCTTGAAAATCGGATACAGCTTGAAGAGAAACAAGGGAAAATTGAAGTTTTTGGTAGATTTTTTATCGCAAATTTCTATACTGGAAAAAGTGAAAATATTGTAGATTTTTTAAGCAGTGAAATGAAGACTGAAGGTCTTGAACTCAAAAAAGGAGTTCAAGCACAATCAACAATTTACGAATCACTAACCGAATCACAAGATATTATTCAAGTTACATTTGTAATCACTACAACAGAAGACTCGAATAATATTAAAACGATTAGAATGACTCTTCCTTTACGTGAAGAGGAAAAATCAATGTATGGCTATGTAATCGTAGGTAAACCTATTATTACAGGTTTTGCAGAATAACAAACATTAAAATAAATATTAAAACAAATATTAAAATAAACATTAAAATAAATATTAAAGAGGAAGAAAACATGAAAAAATGGGCTAAAATCATCACACTATCATCTATTGTCGTACTTGCTTCAGCGAGCGCTCAAATGGTTTATGCAGATACAAACGCTTCACAAAATGAAACTGCTATTACTGCTGTATCACCAAATACTGGAACTACAACAGCTCCATCAAATGCTACAACTGTTCCTGTTGTAGCGCCAAACGCTGGAACTACAACAATTCCATCAAGTGATACAA
>NZ_AJRH01000007.1:0-71329 GCF_000297015.1 Streptococcus sp. GMD6S
TCAGTAGTAAAGTTACCACCTTTGATCAAGATGATTGCTGCAGCAACAGATGCAAGAGCAGCGTCAGGAGCTACGGCAGCTCCGATGTTTGCCCAACCAAGGGCGATCATTTGAAGAGATCCACCAAGCATAACACCTGCTTCGAGGTTACCAGTTGCAAGTCCGATAAGGGTACATGCGACGATTGGTTGATGGAATTGGAATTGGTCGAGGATACCTTCAAGACCTGCAAGGAAGGCAACAACTACAACCAAGATAGCAGAAATGATTGAAATATCTGACATGGTTTTATTCCTTTTCTATTTAGTTTTAATAAAGTATTTAATCCTGTTTTCAAAAATGATAGAAACAGATTAACATTATTGAACATTTGCTTTCTTAATCAAGTCAAACAAATCTTTTTTCGTGTCGTTTGGTACTTTACGTACGTCAAATTCAACACCGAGGTCACGCAATTTTTCAAAGGTTGCAACGTCTTCTTTGTCCATAGACAAAACGTTGTTAATCATTGTTTTACCTGTTGAGTGAGCCATAGAACCAACGTTAAGGGTCTTGATTGGCACGCCACCTTCGATAGCACGAAGTGCATCTTGTGGAGTTTCAAACAAGATAAGGGCATGAGTTTCTCCGAAACGTGGGTCTTTTGCAACGTCGATCAATTTCTGGATTGGGACAACGTTGGCTTTTACTCCATTAGGAGCTGCTTGTTTGATCAATTCTTTACGCAACTCGTCGTTTGCAACGTTGTCTGAAGCAACGATGATACGATCTGCTTTTGAATCTGGAGTCCAAGCAGTGGCAACCTGACCGTGAAGGAGACGAGTGTCTAGACGAGCAAGGTTGATTTTCAGTTTACCGTCACCGATAACTGTTCCTTCTGGAATAGCAGCTTGTGAAACTGGAGCAGCTGCAGCAGTTGCAACTTCCTCAACTGGGTTAAGCTCTTCTGGAAGAGCCTTGATGCCATCTTTGGCTTCTTTAATGATATTCGCAGCGACTTTATCCACACCTGCATTCGCGTCCATAAGGCGCTCTGTGTAGGCTTGGATCAACATCGGCAAGTTCAGTCCTGTGATGATGGCAAACTTACGTTCTGGATTTTCTCCCATTACGCGGCTAGCTTGGTTGAATGGAGATCCACTCCAAAGGTCAGCCAATACTAGAACCTCATCTTCTGCGTCAAATGCAGCCACAGCGTTGTTGAATTTAGCGTAAAGGTCATCTGGACCTTCATTTGGCATAAAGGTTACAACTTGAACCTTTTCTTGTTCACCAAAGATCATAGATCCTGACTGATGAATACCCGCAGCAAATTCGCCGTGGCTCGCAATAATGATTCCGATACTCATTATTGTCATTCCTCCTTATAAAATGTTTGACTGTATGTTTAAGAAAACTTTAAGCCTAACTTTAAGTATAAACCGTTTTCATATAAAAATCAACTACTTTTTCTAAAAAGATGTAAAAGTTTTCATAAAATGACTTTTTAAAAATATTAATATATCAATAGTTTTGAGAGGTAAGTGAAAATGGCGATAGAAAATTTAATATAAAAATACAGAAAACGAGGTGCTTTTGTGAAAACAGAATGAAAACAAAAAGGAAAGATTGCGACCATGCAATCTTCCCTTTTATAGGAATAAATTTTGTAAAGCGTGGGCAACTCCATCTTCTTCGTTGGTCAGAGGAAGTTGTTCGTCTGCATATGGAAGAAGAGCAGGATTGGCGTTTTTCATAGCATATCCCTTGCCTGCAAATGCCAACATTTCAGTGTCATTATGCTCATCACCAAAGGCGATTAAGTCTTTTTTATCACGATTCATCACATTGAGCAAGTACTCTAGAGCAAATGCCTTGTTTACACCTTTGGGAGTACACTCGAGGATGTTGAGGGGACCACCCCAGGTATTGATAGCTAGTTGGTGCTGATAAAAACGATTCATTTCATCTGCTAAAGCGTATTTGTCTTCAGCCCTTGTTTGCAAGAGGATGCAGTTGGGATCTTTGGTTACTCGTTCGGGTTTGAATTGATTTTCCGGCCGGAAGTTCTCTACGCCAAATAGTTTAGGATCCGCAATCTCTTCATTCGGAGTCGTGATATAGAACTTTTTTCGATATTCTCCTGCAATAAAGTCAGCCTGGATGTCCTCCGTGCGCTTGACCATGTCTAGGAGGTATTTTTTGTCCAAGGTCAAGCACTTTTCATGCTCCCAAGCCTTTCCTGGTAGATGGGTAAGGGAACCATTAAAGTTAATCATGGGAGTATGCAATTCTAGCTCACGATAGAAGTCTTTTGCCATACGATACGGACGGCCTGTCGTGATGATGACATGGTGTCCTTTTTCTGAAATTTTTTTGATCGTCTCTTTGGTGAAATCGGAGAGCTTGCTTTCATTATTTAGCAGGGTTCCGTCCAAATCGACTGCGATAATTTTTTTAGTCATATAAACCTTCCTAGTCGTTTCCAGATAAGATGTCTACTATTATATCAAAAAGAAGGAAGAAAAGCAGATAAGAACAAAAACTACAGTTGCTTTGATTTATTAAATAAATCAAACAAACATATTGAAAAGGTGAATGATAAATGATATAATACTAATATTGTTCGTAAAAAACAAAAGGAGATTAAAGGTGGACAAACTATTTAAACTAAAAGAGCACGGGACAGATGTCCGTACAGAGGTGCTTGCTGGTTTAACAACATTCTTTGCAATGAGTTATATTCTCTTTGTAAACCCTCAAATGCTTTCCCAAACGGGTATGCCTGTTCAAGGTGTGTTCTTGGCAACGATTATCGGTTCTGTAGTAGGTACTTTGATGATGGCTTTCTATGCTAATTTGCCGTACGCACAAGCACCAGGTATGGGACTAAATGCCTTCTTTACATTTACAGTTGTATTTGGGATGGGCTATACTTGGAAAGAGGCTCTTGGTATGGTCTTCATTTGTGGAATTATTTCACTGATTATTACCTTAACAAATGTTCGTAAAATGATCATCGAATCTATTCCAACAACACTTCGTTCAGCTATTTCGGCTGGTATTGGTGTTTTCCTTGCCTATGTTGGGATTAAGAATGCCGGTCTCTTGAAATTCTCAATCGATCCAGGTACTTATACGGTAGCAGGTGAAGGAGCGGACAAGGCTCAAGCTGCACTTACTGCAAACTCAGCGGCCGTTCCAGGATTGGTAGACTTCAATACTCCAGCAGTATTGGTGGCTCTTGCAGGTCTGGCTATTACCATTTTCTTTGTAGTTAAAGGCATCAAAGGTGGAATTATTCTTTCTATTTTAACAACGACTGTCCTTGCCATTGCCGTTAAAGTTGTGAATTTGTCAGCGATTGACTTTGCTAGCAACAACCTTTCATCAGCGGTTAATGATCTAGGAACTTTGTTTGGTGCTGCTCTGGGTTCAGAAGGTTTAGGATCTTTGATTTCAAACACTTCACGTTTACCAGAAACCTTGATGGCTATTCTTGCCTTCTCACTAACGGATATTTTTGATACAATCGGTACTCTTATCGGTACTGGTGAAAAAGTTGGTATCGTTGCGACAAGTGGGGAAAACCATGAGTCAGTTAAATTGGACAAGGCTCTATACTCTGACTTGGTGGCAACTTCGGTAGGTGCCATTGCAGGTACTTCAAACGTTACGACCTATGTTGAATCTGCGGCTGGTATCGGTGCTGGTGGACGTACTGGTTTGACAGCCCTAGTGGTTGCGATCTGTTTTGCTCTATCTAGCTTCTTTAGCCCACTTCTAGCGATTGTTCCGACAGCTGCAACAGCACCAATTTTGATCATCGTCGGAATCATGATGCTTTCTAACTTGAAAAATATCCCTTGGGATGATATGGCTGAAGCGGTTCCTGCCTTCTTCACATCTATCTTTATGGGATTCAGCTACTCTATCACACAAGGGATTGCTGTTGGTTTCTTGACATATACCTTGACAAAAGTTGTCAAAGGTCAAGCCAAGGATGTGCACGTGATGATTTGGATTTTGGATGCCTTGTTTATCCTTAACTATATCAGTATGGCGCTATAAATGGTATAATAGAAAAAGGGGAGTCTCCCCTTTTTCTTATAAGGAGGTACATCATGAAAGATAAGACGATTTGGCAAGAGGTTTTAAACAGAGGGAAATGGGTGATCATCCTTTTGGTAGCTTTTGTTCTATCTCAATTTCCCATAGGACTTGCTTTGTTTTTAGCAAACAAACAGTTTCCGATTTTACAGTCAGGGCTCTTAGTAGGTGCTCTATCCATAGTCGTTTTGATTGTATTCATTATTGGTGCACGAAAAACACAACTTGCTACTTTTAATCTATCCTTTTTTAAGGCAAAAGACTTGGCTCGCTTGGTACTGAGTTATCTGGTGATTTTTGCGACAAATCTCTTGGGTTCACTACTGCTTCGACTAACAAATGAGGTAACAACCAGTAACCAATCAATACTGAATGGTTTGGTTCAGAATAGTTCCTTGATTTCAACTTTCTTCCTACTAGTCTTGATTGCGCCGATTTGTGAAGAAATTTTGTGTCGTGGGATTATTCCAAAAAAGATCTTCCGCGGAAAAGAAAAACTAGGTTTTATTGTTGGTGCAATCGTCTTTGCCTTGCTTCATATGCCAACCAATCTACCTTCTGTGATTATTTATGGAGGAATGTCAACGGTTTTGACTTGGACAGCCTATAAGACTGAGCGTTTGGAGATGTCCATTTTGCTTCATATGATTCTCAATGGTATTGCATTTTGTTTGTTGGCCTTATTGGTATTGATTAGTAGAAATCTAGGTCTATCATTCTAAACCATTAGCCGCTTGGAAAAGATGAATACTAGCGTATCCATCTTTTTCTTTTTATGGTAAAATAGAGAAATAATGTGGTGAAAAACCTTGAGGAGTGACCTTATGTTCAGTAAAGCTAGTCAGGCAAAAACAGCTATTTGTGGAATTATCAATGTAACACCAGATTCCTTTTCGGATGGTGGTCAGTTTTTTGCTGTTGACCAGGCGCTTCAGCAAGCCCGTAAATTGATAGCTGAAGGAGCTAGCATGCTTGATATCGGTGGAGAATCGACTCGGCCGGGCAGTAGCTATGTTGAGATAGAAGAGGAAATCCAGCGTGTTGTTCCAGTGATTAAAGCTATCTGTGAGGAAAGTGATGTTCTCATTTCCATCGATACTTGGAAAAGTCAGGTGGCAGAGGCTGCTTTGGCTGCTGGTGCCAATCTGGTAAATGACATTACGGGTCTCATGGGAGATGAGAAAATGGCGGATGTGGTTGCTAAGGCTGGTGCGAAAGTAGTCATCATGTTTAATCCAGTCATGGCTCGACCTCAGCACCCTAGTTCGCTCATATTTCCTCATTTTGGTTTTGGGCAAGCTTTTACAGAGGAAGAGTTAGCTGACTTTGAAAAAATGCCAATCGAAGACTTGATGGAGGCTTTCTTTGAACGAGCACTAGCGAGAGCCAATCAAGCTGGGATAGCAAGAGAAAACATTTTGCTGGATCCGGGAATTGGTTTTGGTCTCACCAAGAAGGAAAATCTACTTCTTCTACGGGACCTTGATAAATTGCATCAGCAGGGCTATCCAATCTTTCTTGGTGTTTCGCGCAAGCGGTTTGTTATCAATATCCTTGAGGAGAATGGCTTTGAAGTCAATCCTGAGACGGAAGTCGGTTTCCGAAATCGGGACACCGCTTCGGCTCATGTAACCAGTATCGCTGCGAGACAGGGTGTGGAAGTGGTGCGCGTGCACGATGTTGCCAGTCACAGGATGGCAGTTGAAATTGCGTCAGCCATTCGTTTGGCAGATGATGCAGAAAATCTAGATTTAAAACAATATAAGTAAGATGAACGAAATTGAAAACAATCAGTGGATTGCCCACTACCGGACGGACCAACCACATTTTGGTTTGGAGCGAATGGTAGAACTCCTAGCTTTACGTGGCAATCCCCATCTCAAACTCAAGGTTATCCATATCGGCGGAACAAATGGTAAAGGTTCGACCATTGCTTTTTTGAAAGAGATGCTGGAAAAGCTAGGCCTGAGAGTAGGGGTGTTCAGCTCGCCCTATCTCATTCATTATACAGATCAGATTAGCATCAATGGGGAATCTATCCCCGAGGCTAGGCTAGAAGCCCTCATGGCAGACTATCAGTCGTTGCTTGAGGGAGAATCGGCTGACAATTTGCAGGGAACAACCGAGTTTGAGATTATCACAGCTCTAGCTTATGATTACTTTGCCTTAGAGCAAGTAGATGTGGCTATCATGGAAGTCGGCATGGGTGGTCTTTTGGATAGTACTAATGTTTGTCAGCCAATTTTGACAGGGATTACGACCATTGGTTTGGACCATGTAGCCCTACTTGGTGACACCTTGGAAGCCATAGCAGAACAGAAGGCTGGAATCATTAAGCAAGGTGTTCCTTTAGTGACAGGTCGTATAGCTCCAGAAGTCTTGGCCGTTATCGACCGCATTGCGGAAGGGAAACATGCACCGAGACTTGCCTATGGGACAGATTATCAGGTTTGTTATCAAGAAAGTGTAGTGACAGGTGAGGTCTTTGACTATACAAGTGCTGTCAGACAAGGTCGCTTCCAGACAGGCCTGCTTGGTTTACACCAGATAGAGAATGCGGGGATGGCCATAGCTTTACTTGATACTTTTTGTCAAGAAGATGGGCGGGAGTTGGCAAGTAATGACTTAATTGCTCAAGCTTTGAAAGAGACCAGATGGGCAGGGCGTTTGGAGGTCATGTCTAGCGACCCATTGTTGCTTTTGGATGGGGCCCACAATCCTCATGCTATCAAGGCTTTATTAGCAAACTTGCAAGAACGCTTTGCGGATTATCATAAGGAAATCCTCTTTACGTGTATTAAAACCAAGGCTTTGGAGGATATGCTGGATTTGCTAGAAACGGTGCCAGGTAGTCAATTGACTTTAACCCATTTTGACGATAGTCGGGCGACGGATGAAAGCGTGCTGAAAGAGACAGCCAAGTCTAGAAATCTCAATTACCAAAGTTGGCAGGATTTTCTAGAGCAGAAATTGACAGATAAAAATGAAGAGAAACAAACAGTTAGGATTATCACAGGTTCCTTGTATTTCTTGAGCCAAGTGAGAGCCTATCTGATGGAGAGGAAGAACGAGAATGGATACACAAAAGATTGAAACGGCTGTAAAAATGATTATCGAGGCTGTTGGTGAGGACGCTAACCGCGAGGGCTTGCAGGAAACACCTGCTCGTGTAGCCCGTATGTACCAAGAGATTTTTTCAGGTCTTGGCCAAACTGCTGAGGAACACTTGTCAAAATCCTTTGAGATTATTGATGATAATATGGTGGTAGAAAAGGATATCTTTTTCCACACTATGTGTGAGCACCACTTTCTGCCTTTTTATGGGAGAGCGCACATTGCCTACATTCCAGATGGTCGTGTGGCAGGCCTGTCTAAGCTAGCCCGTACGGTTGAAGTTTATTCGAAAAAACCACAAATTCAAGAGCGGTTAAATATCGAAGTGGCCGATGCCTTGATGGACTATCTGGGGGCTAAGGGAGCCTTTGTTGTCATTGAGGCGGAACATATGTGTATGAGTATGCGTGGTGTTAGAAAGCCAGGCACGGCAACCTTGACGACAGTAGCTCGTGGTCTATTTGAAACAGATAAAGACCTCCGAGACCAGGCTTATCGTTTAATGGGACTATAAAAGAATCCGCTTTAAGCGGATTTTTCTAGAAAGGACTAGTTATGGATCAACTGCAGATTAAAGATTTGGAAATTTTTGCCTATCATGGTCTTTTCCCTAGTGAGAAGGAATTGGGGCAGAAGTTTGTTATTTCCGCAAGCTTATCTTATGATATGACCAAGGCGGCGACAGACTTGGATTTGACAGCTTCTGTCCATTACGGAGAATTGTGTCAGCAGTGGACGACCTGGTTTCAGGAAAGTGCTGAGGACTTGATTGAGACGGTAGCCTACAAACTCGTTGAACGTACCTTTGAGAGCTATCCTCTTGTCCAAGAGATTGAGTTGGAACTAAAAAAACCGTGGGCGCCAGTGCATTTACCGTTAGATACCTGCTCGGTGACCATTCACCGTCGTAAGCAGCGGGCCTTTATCGCTCTAGGAAGTAATATGGGAGACAAGAAAGCGAACTTGGAACAAGCTATTGATAAACTGCGGACTCGAGGTATCCATATTCTCAAAGAGTCCAGTGTCTTGGCGACGGAGCCTTGGGGTGGTGTGGAACAAGATAGCTTTGCCAATCAGGTGATTGAAGTAGAAACCTGGCTTCCAGCATCAGTCTTATTAGAGACCTTGTTAGCAATTGAGTCCGAGATGGGACGGGTTCGAGAGGTGCATTGGGGACCGCGTTTGATTGATTTGGACCTGCTTTTTGTGGAGGATCAGGTCATTTATACAGACGACCTCATCTTGCCTCATCCTTATATAGCAGAGCGCCTCTTTGTCCTTGAACCGTTAGCGGAAATAGCTCCCCATTTTATCCATCCAATCTTAAAACAACCAATTCGATACTTGGTTGACCAGTTGGAGCAAGGAAATGTCTAAGCTTTCCGAGACCTATAGCAAGTGGAAGAGTATCGGGGAGGGACTACTTGCTATTGTTTTAGGGCTTCTCTTGATTCGTTTTGGACAAGTTATTCCGCGAATGGGGTACCAGTTGCTGATGGGCTATTTTTCCTTGTCAGCAGTTTGGCACTTGTTGACTCGCTGGTTTCAGGATAAAAAACGTCGGGAAAATATCTTTGTAACCTTGGGCAAGCTGGTGGTTGCGGCTCTTGTATTTGACTCTATCATCTTGCAAGACCTCGCCCTCTATCTCCTGGTTTTTATCATTGCGAGCTATCAGCTGTTTACGGGCATCATTAGCCTTGTGACTTGGTCTCTCTATCAAAAAAATGCCATTCATCCTCGGCTCCATCATCTCTTCGATGCTGTATGGATGATAGGATTCGGTCTTTATAGCATCTCTCCTTTTCACGATGCAGCGAATTTTGAATTGCTCTTGCTTGGGTTTTACTTGCTCATGCTAGGAGCCAGTAGCCTCCGGGACGGTTTCTTTTTTGAAAGGATAGAAAACAATCCCAAGCTAAAACGACGAATGCGAATGACTTTGCCGATCTTTGTGACGGCTTTGATCCCTATCAGCACCTTGCGCAAATTGAATGAGTGGCTGTCAAATCATGAAAGTCAAGAAGGGGAAGTTCATTCAGAAAGAAAAAACGATCAGGTAGTTGATCTAGAAATTTTTATTCATACCTCAGAAACATCCTTCTTCCTCGCTATGGGACATGTGGATATTTGTTATCAAGGGAAGGTTATTTCCTATGGTTCGTATGATCCCCACTCGGAGCGTTTGTTCGGCATGGTTGGAGATGGTGTTTTGTTTAAGGCCAATCGGGAAAAATACATCGAGCTCTGTAAGAGGGAAAGTCAGAAGACCTTGTTTGCTTATGGTCTGAGTTTGACGGACCAACAGAAAGCAGCCATCCAAGCTCGTCTAGAGGAGATAGAAGACCTGTTAATTCCTTGGGAACCAAGTTCACAGTTGATGAAAAGAAGAGAGGGCGAGGTAAAGCATACCTACTCCTACCAACTGAAACAAGAAGCAGATGCGACCCTCTATAAATTCAGTTCATCCGAGTTTAAGACCTACTTTGTTCTCAGTACCAATTGTGTTTTGCTGGCAGACTCTATCGTGGGAAAAGCTGGGACTGATATATTGAGTCCCCAAGGTTTCATTGTGCCAGGGACTTATCAGGATTACCTTGACTTAGAGTATACAAAACCAAATGGTCTAGTTGTCAGTCGCTCTATTTATTAGAAAAAGAAAACTCTAGTTCCTCAGCAGTTTGTGCCAAGAAGCTAGAGTTTTTAAAATAGGTCATTTTCTTCTGGAAGGAGGATGGTTTCTCTGCCGTCCAAGTCTAAAATAAGGACCCTAGGAGGGTAAAGCGGATCGAAAGGATGATTGAAATCAAAATCGATGCTAGTCGGAAGGTGCTGGCTAGAAAAATGGAAGGTGATGGTCCCCTTATTGTTGAGCAGTTGAAACTCAAGCTCTTCTTCTAATTCAAAGACATTTTTTAGGAAATGATCGATAATATACCATAAAGAGTCAATGACATCGTCAGGTAGGCTGGTCACGACACCAAAACTAGCGGAACGTCTCTGTGTATTTGTAAAAGCCATGTTTTCATCCCCCTTTTATTTTCCTTATCATACAGCAAAATGTCTTAAAAATCAAGAAATCGTAATTGCTTTTTCAAAATGGGAATAAACTGTGAAATTTTTTCAAAGTTTCTCTAAAAAATACTTGAAAGTGTTTACAATAAGTGATAAAATGGAGTAAGTAGATGCGTGAAAGCGAAATTTTCATTATAGAAAGGAAACGGAATGAACACAGATGATACAGTAACGATTTATGACGTCGCCCGTGAAGCAGGAGTTTCAATGGCAACAGTTAGCCGTGTCGTTAATGGCAACAAGAATGTTAAAGAGAACACTCGAAAAAAAGTCCTAGAAGTGATTGATCGCTTGGACTATCGTCCAAATGCGGTAGCACGTGGTTTGGCTAGCAAGAAAACAACGACAGTCGGAGTTGTGATTCCTAACATTACCAATGGTTATTTCTCAACACTTGCTAAGGGGATTGACGACATTGCTGAAATGTACAAGTATAACATTGTCCTAGCAAATAGTGATGAGGATGATGAAAAGGAAGTTTCAGTGGTTAACACTCTCTTTTCAAAACAAGTCGATGGGATTATCTTTATGGGCTATCACTTGACTGAAAAGATTCGTTCAGAATTCTCTCGTTCACGGACACCGGTTGTTCTTGCCGGTACTGTGGATGTAGAACACCAACTTCCAAGTGTGAATATTGACTACAAACAAGCAACGATTGATGCCGTGAGCTACCTTCTCAAAGAAAACGAGAAAATTGCTTTTGTGAGTGGACCACTCGTCGATGATATCAATGGCAAGGTTCGTTTGATTGGTTACAAGGAAGCCTTGAAAAAAGCTGGACATTCTTATAGCGAGGGATTGGTCTTTGAATCAAAATACAGCTATGATGATGGTTATGCCTTGGCAGAACGCTTGATTTCATCACAAGCTACAGCCGCAGTTGTAACAGGCGATGAATTGGCAGCAGGTGTCCTAAATGGTTTGGCTGACCACGGTGTGTCTGTACCAGAAGAGTTTGAAATCATTACGACAGATGACTCTCAGATTGCACGATTCACTCGTCCAAACTTGACTACTATTGCCCAACCTCTTTATGACTTAGGTGCTATCAGCATGCGTATGTTGACTAAGATTATGCATAAGGAAGAATTGGAAGAACGTGAAGTTCTCTTACCTCATGGTTTGACAGAACGCCGCTCTACACGAAAACGTAAATAGAAAAAATCAGGAAATCGTGAGATTTCCTGATTTGCTTTCTAGAGAAGAGGATTAGCCTTCCATATAGTCTTTTAAGGCTTGTCCTTTTAATCCAGCATTAAGGGCAATTAATAATTTGAGGCGAGCTTTTTGAGCGTTGAGTTCTTTGACAAAGAGAACGCCAGACTCTTGCAATTGAACCCCCCCACCTTGGTAGGCATAAACAGGTTCAGCAATGCCATTAAAACAACGTGAGACCAAGGCGACTGGGATTCCTTTTTGGAGGAGATTTTCCAACTTTTGAGCTGTTTCTTTGGGAACATTGCCTGCTCCAAAAGCCTGAATGACTAAGCCATCCAGCTGTTCCAAGTCTAACATATCGATCAGCTCGTCTGTCATACCGGCATAGGCTGAGATGATGGGAACTAGACCTTGAATATGCTCAAGATCAAAGCGGACACGAGGTTCAGCCGTTTTAAAGTAGAGGATTTCTTGCTTCATGATGAGGCCAAGTGGTCCATGTGTTGGGGTTTGAAAGGTGCTGACGTTGGTCGTATGAGTTTTGGTAACATACTTTGCTGCATGAATCTCGTCGTTCATGACGACCAGCACACCCTTGTCGGCTGCTTTATCATCGCTGGCAACTCGTAAAGCGCTCAGATAGTTATAAACACCGTCGCTACCAAGTTCGTTTGAACTACGCATGGCCCCGGTTAGAACGATGGGGATGGGCGGGATTTTCATGGTATCAAGGAAGTAGGCTGTTTCTTCTAAGGTATCTGTACCATGTGTGATGACAACTCCATCGTAGTTATCAGCTTCCTCTTTAATCTTATGATAGAGTGCAAGCATATGCTTGGGTTTGATATGAGGGCTTGGCAGATTAAAAAAGTCTAGGGCATGAACCTCAATCCCTTCAAGCGGATTGGAAACATGGTTCATGGGATTGTCCTGGCTAGTTACAACGGCACCAGTGGCATCTGCTTGCATGGAAATAGTCCCACCTGTATGTAAAACAAGGATTTTCTTAGGCATGATTTAGTCACTCTTTCTGAAATGTGGTATAATCATTGTAACACAAAAGGGGAGAATGGGACAGGATGGAAGTCAAGGCTGTTTTTTTTGATATCGATGGAACGCTAGTCAACGATCGCAAGAGTGTTTTGAAATCCACTAAGGACGCGATTAAGATTGTCAAAGAGCAAGGAGTGCTTGTTGGAGTAGCGACAGGACGAGGGCCGTTTTTTGTCAAGGAATTGATGGAAGACTTGGACCTAGACTTTGCGGTGACCTACAATGGCCAATACATTTTTAATAAAGAAAAGGTGCTCTTTGCGAGTCCGATTGCTAAGTCAAGCCTGCGTCAACTGATTGCTTACGCTAAAAAGGAGCGTAAAGAAATCGCTCTTGGAACCGAGCACGCCGTTGTTGGTTCGAAAATTATGTCATTTGGTCTCGGCTCCTTTTCCCAACTGGTTAGTCGTTTTATTCCGACTGTTCTGACAAGAACCGTTAGCCGTTCCTTTAATCGAATGGTTAGCAAGGCAGTTCCTCAAAAGGAAGACGACCTGCTTAACTTGATTAATCAACCCATTTATCAAGTTTTGATGCTGATGACGCCAGAAGAATCTGAGAAGGCAGCAAGTGATTTTGACGACTTGAAATTAACTCGAAGCAATCCTTTTGCAGCAGATATCATCAACCAAGGAAATTCCAAATTAGAAGGCATTCGCCGAGTCGGGAAAGAATATGGCTTTGATCTCAACCAAGTCATGGCCTTTGGTGATTCAGACAACGATCTGGAAATGTTGGCGGGTGTTGGTATGTCGGTTGCTATGGGGAATGGCAGTAGCAGTGTTAAAGAAGTTGCTAAGCATATTACGGCAAGTAATCAACAAGATGGTATCCACAAGGCGCTCGAGCACTTTGGTGTTTTGGCTTCAGAAAAAGTGTTTGTCAGTCGAGACTACCACTTTAATAAGGTCAAGACCTTCCACCACATGATGGATGAACGAACTCAAGAAGAGCCACAGGCATGGGATGCTGAAGGTGCAACCCACCGCGCAGATTTTAAAATTGAAGAATTAGTAGAGTTTGTTCGCGCAGCAAGTTCTTCGGAGGAAGAATTCCAAGACTCCCTTGCAAGCATGCGTGAGGCACTTGATAAGGCGGCAGAGAAAGTGGCGAAAAAGACACCTGCTAAGCAAAATTTGGTCGGTCAAGTGGATGCTTTGATTGACACACTGTATTTTACATACGGTAGTTTTGTTTTGATGGGAGTAGACCCAGAACGCATTTTTGATATTGTCCATGAAGCAAATATGGGGAAGGTTTTCCCTGATGGGAAAGCTCATTTTGATCCAGTTACACACAAGATTTTAAAACCAGAAGACTGGGAAGAAAAATATGCTCCAGAACCTGCCATTCGACAGGAACTACAACGTCAGTTTAAAGCTTATGAGCGACATAAAGAAAGAAAAAATAAAAAATAAGAGAAAATTCTTTTCCCTGGATGAAAAATTCGGGGATTTTTTGAGCTGAAAAACCGAACAATTTTATATATATCACTAATTATTATTAGCATATTTATACTAGAAAAAGAAAAGAAAAAAATGAAAAGATAGTGAAAATAAAGCAACAGGAAATTATATTTCTTACAAAGAATAGTTAAAAAGCTAGATATATTACTGATATATCTAGCTTTTCTTTTAAAAAACATCAAAAAAAGACAAGTCAAATTATTTGATATTTGAAAGTTTATGTGTTAGAATAAATTCAGAAAGCGAATAAATATAAAATCCTCATGCTACTACAATATGCTCTTTTTTAAGGCAGAAAGTCAACTTGTTTATTTCAGGCCTGTTAACAAGTTGATGTGAGGAGTTCACTCTAGCTTTGAGGTTTAGTTATAAAATTGTGCACAATTGCTTTCCAAATTTTTATTATTTTAATTTTCAAGTTTAAAAATTAAAGAATTAAGAGGTTGAAATGAAGAAAAAATATACCTATTTGACAGCTTCTGTTTTAACAGCTGTAACAATGCTTCCAACTTTTGCACCAAGTGAAGCTCACGCTGCTTACAATTGGAATGGAAATAATAGCTACTATACAAGAACTAGCCGTCGTTCAAGCAATCGTACTTCTAACCGTACTACTGCAAATCGTAGCCGTACATCAAACTATACTGTAAGAAGTTACAGCTACAATAGTTATTACCCAAGCTATAACTATGGCTACAATAGCTACTACCCAAGCTATAACTATGGATATGGTAGCTATTACCCAAGTTACAACTACGGTTACAATAATTGGAATAACTACTATGGCTATGGCAACAGTAGCAACTACTATGGTTATAACTATTGGAATAATTACAACAACCTTGCTAGCGATGAAAACTATATTTACTGGAATGGCAATCACTACTACCGTATGAACGATGGTAGCTTCCGTATTTATCGTAACGGTCAGTGGAAACCTTTGACAAACAATAGTAATAACAACTCATCTACTAACAACTTGGAAAACGATCCTCACTATCGTTACGAAAATGGGTACCATTACTATGTATTGGACAATGGTGATTATTACTACTACCAAAATGGTAAGTGGGTATTGGTGAAAGATTCTGCTGATACAACACTAGCACAACCGGCAACACCTGCTGAACCAAAACCAGAACAACCAACAACTCCGGTTGAGCCAGCACAACCAAGTCAACCTGAAGTTCCTGCTCCAACACCAGCAGAACCAGAGACTCCAACACCAGCACCTAGTGATAAACCTGAAGAGCCGACAACACCAACTGAGCCACAACCAGCACAACCAGCACAACCAGCAACTCCAAGTGTTGACCTACCAGAAAATCCACCAATTAATGGTGCTGATAGTGAATTTGATCCATTCAAGCCATCAACAGAAACGCCAGTAGAACCAAAACCAGCAACACCAGCAACTCCAGCTATCCCAACAACGCCAGGTTTAGTAACGACTGATGAACCAAGTGAAAACCAAATCCCTGATTATGTTGAAAAACCAGCTGAAGGATTGGAACACTTGGCTTGGGCACCAAATGGACAAACTCCAAAATTGGTTTACCCACCAGGTAAACCAGGTGATGCAGTCCTCAAGAATGATAAAAACTACTACTTCGACGGTAGTGTACATTACTACTATGTACCATCTAACTCAGAGCGTACAGGTTACTCAGCATACTGGAAGTGGCTTGGAGGAAAATGGAAACTTCAAGGGATGACTGATCCAAACGATCCAGCTCGTGATCCAAAACTTCACGAAAACACTGCTGATGACGAGTACATGTACAGTGACAAGAACTCAAGTGTGAAACTTTACTCAACTAACTTGGTAACGACTGCTAAAGCAGGTCAAGCATTGCCATTCAAGAATGTTGAAGAGTTCAAAAACTATGTCATCGAAAAAATGAATCCTAAGTTCCTTGATAACTCTGGTTGGGATGCTAAAGTTGAGTGGGAAATCGAAGATCCAGAAATCTTTGAGAAGACGAAAGAAAACCCATACGCTAAGGACTATGTCTTGATTGCAAATCTCAAGAGTGGTGTCGAAGACAAGAAATACAGTGATGTAGAATTTGGTTATGTGAAGTTTGTTTACCGTGTTGAAGCAACAAACGATACAAATTATGACTATGTTTCAAAAGCGAAAGAAGCTTTCGCTAAAATCAATGAAGAGCGTAAAGCTCAAGGATTGAAAGAATTGACTTGGTCTGAAGACATTTATCAAAATCAAGCACTTCCAAAAGTAAATGAAATTTCACGTCAATACGATAGCACAGGCTTTGTAGGACGTCGTGATGAAGATGCTGCTGTTGTCGTTAAGAAATGGGCAAACAGTGGTTTGAGAGACTTGCTTCTCGATCCGAATGTCACTGAAGGAGCTGTAGCAGCAGTAGTTGATGGAAACGGTGTATACTACTGGGCATACAGTTACAAATAATTCAATCTTTTGAGATTGACTACTTTCTAAATAAGATAGAGGCTTTAAACAATTGATTAAAGCCTTTTTGTGACCCAATCAGGACAAACAAAAAGGAGCTCAAGGCTCCCTTTTTTAATGATTACAATGTTTTTTCACTTTCTCTCACGACCAGCAAATCGACTTTTGCATGGCGGAGAATGTACTCAGATGAAGAGCCAACCAAGAGGCGTTCAAAGGCATTGAGCCCTGTTGCACCAACGAGAATCAGATCAACATTTTCTGCGTCTGGAATAGTACGGGCAAGGAGGGTTTTTGGATTTCCCATTTCGATGACGATGTGAATATCGGTCACACCAGCATCTCTTGCGCGCTTTTCGTACTCCTTCATCAGACTTTCAGCATCGACTTGGAGTTCTTCGTAAACTTCAGCATCAAAGGTAGATACGCTTTGAAGAGCGCGTGTGTCAATAACATGGGCAATGGTGAGCTTGGATTCGTTGCGTAGAGCAGTGTAAACACCTTTGACGAAAGCCAAGTCCGCTTCTTTAGAACCATCAATTGCGACCATAACATTTTGGTAACGTTGTGCCATAATGAAACCTCCTGAAATTTTCTTACTGTTATTGTAACCCTTTTCACTAAAGAAGTAAAGTAAAAATCATATTTAAATAAATATTATTGGAGATTCAATTTGGTGGAGATATGTTAAAATAAAAGAAAACGAGCTAGTAGGAAAGACAGCGAGGGGATGAGAAAGTATGAAAGATTTTGTTCAAGCTTCTAAAAAAATAAGTTTTTTTTATCATGGAATTATCCTTGCGTCACTTGTAGGTGAAGTAGTGATGCTTTGGCAGCTGGAAAGAGTCGTGCCCGTTCTCTATCCAGGATTTGTTGGTTTTCTTCTCGTTCACTTAGTCTACCACATCATTTTATTTGTGATTGCAAAGAGAAGTGGTCGCTTGGACTATCTGGTCACGTGGGGGCTCTTTCTCATGTTTAATCTTTTGTATGATTCCTTTTTAGCGCTGATCTTTCTAGGTATGTCTTTTGGTATGTGAGAAAATACTTCTGTATTCTAGTTGTTTAGATGGTGAGAACTTAGTCGTTGTGAGTTTTTTTCTTTGCTTGCTCATTTCAGGAAACTTGTCGCAATCCCTTTCTAGTGGTATAATGTTACTATCTCGATGAATTGAGGAAACAAGATGAAAGAATATAACAAGTCTAGTAAGTTAGAGCATGTTGCTTATGATATCCGTGGCCCTGTTTTGGAAGAAGCTATGCGGATGCGAGCAAACGGAGAAAAGATTTTACGTCTGAATACAGGGAATCCAGCAGAATTTGGCTTTACAGCGCCAGATGAGGTCATTCATGACTTGATTATGAATGCGCGTGATAGTGAAGGATATTCTGACTCCAAAGGGATTTTCTCAGCCCGCAAGGCCATCATGCAGTATTGCCAACTGAAGAAATTCCCTAATGTAGACATTGATGATATCTACCTTGGAAATGGTGTCAGTGAGCTGATTGTTATGTCCATGCAAGGACTTTTGGATAATGGCGATGAGGTCTTGGTGCCTATGCCAGACTATCCTCTCTGGACAGCCGCTGTCAGCCTAGCTGGGGGAAATGCTGTTCACTATATCTGTGATGAAGCTGCAGAGTGGTACCCTGATATTGACGATATTAAGTCAAAAATTACTTCCAATACCAAGGCAATCGTCCTTATCAATCCGAACAACCCAACTGGAGCCCTTTATCCTAAGGAACTCTTGTTGGAGATTATTGAGATTGCCCGTCAAAACGATTTGATCATTTTTGCGGATGAAATTTATGATCGCATGGTGATGGATGGGCATGTGCATACGCCTGTGGCAAGCTTGGCACCAGATGTTTTCTGTGTCAGCATGAATGGTTTGTCAAAATCTCACCGTATCGCTGGTTTCCGTGTAGGATGGATGGTCTTGTCTGGTCCTAAGCACCATGTCAAGGGCTATATCGAAGGTCTCAATATGCTGTCCAATATGCGTCTTTGCTCTAACGTTTTGGCCCAGCAAGTCGTACAAACTTCACTAGGTGGGCACCAGTCAGTGGATGAATTGCTCCTTCCTGGTGGACGGATCTATGAGCAAAGAAACTTCATTTACAATGCTATTCAAGATATCCCAGGTTTGTCTGCGGTCAAGCCGAAGGCAGGTCTTTATATCTTCCCTAAAATTGACCGCAATATGTACCGCATCGATGATGATGAACAGTTCGTTCTTGATTTCTTGAAGCAGGAAAAGGTTCTCTTGGTTCATGGTCGTGGTTTTAACTGGAAGGAACCAGACCATTTCCGTATCGTTTACCTTCCTCGTGTGGACGAATTGGCGCAAATCCAAGAAAAGATGACACGTTTCTTGAGTCAGTATCGTAGATAAGGCTTTCATAGGGAAAAGCAGGAAACATTTACTTAGAGCTATTGACAAATAGGTAAGAATCAGATAGAATAGTAAAGTATGTTTAGTAACTGATCACTTTATAGCCGGCTAAACGAATACAAAATCTATGAGGAGGTATTCATCGTGAAACGTACTTATCAACCAAGTAAACTTCGTCGTGCGCGCAAACACGGATTCCGTAACCGTATGTCAACTAAAAACGGTCGTCGCGTATTGGCAGCTCGTCGTCGTAAAGGACGCAAAGTTTTGGCTGCTTAATCCAAACGAATTCAACAAAGAAGTCAGTAGGAACTCGAGTCTACTGGCTTTTCTTTTGATTTCAAAGAGTGCATTGTCCACGAAATCGGTCATTTCAGATGAAACTCATGGAGGGCTCATTTAAAGGTCACATACAAAAAAACTCAAAACCAGAAATAAGTTACTGATTTTGAGTTTTTGTTTATTCTTTTAAGTGATAAGAGTAGCTAGCGACAACGACGTCTTCGTGCCATCTGAGAGCGTATTTTAGTTTGAGGCTCATTTGATTGTGCAGGATATTTTGCCAAGGCTTGTTAGGGATAAACTGTGGGACAAGGACTGTAACAGTGTAGTTTTTTTGCTTAGCTTCTTGGGCGATTCGTTTGACATACTTAACGCTAGGGGTGATGATGTCGCGGTAGCTAGTATTGATATTCTTCAGAGTGATATTTGGGAAGTAATCGGCAAATTCCTGAAGAATTTCTTGGTCTTTTTCTGCCGTTTCTTTAGTAGAAATGTGCATGGCTAACACTTCGTCACCGATACTTTGAGCGTAGTTAATGGCTCCGACACTTACTCGAGTAACATTTCCTACTAGGACAAGAACCAGATTGCCATCGTAGGTACGTTTTTCAATTCCTTCGTAGAGTCGTAGCTGTTTTGCCACTTTTTGGTAATGGCTGTGAATGGACAAAAAGAGGAAAGTTAAAACTAGGATAATTGGAAAGAAAGGCCAGATATCACCCAGTCTGAAGAGGAGTAAAATGAGGACAATAGCATAACAAATGATGGCCCCAAGGATATTAGCAAAGGCAGGTTTTAAGAAGTTTGCTCCTTTTTCCTTTTTCCAATGACGAATCATCCCAGTCTGAGAAAGGGCAAAGGGAACGAAGACCCCGATAGTATAAAGAGGAATCAAGCGTTCAGTATTCCCATTAAAAATGAGAAGAAGGATCATAGCTCCAAAGGCCAGAGTTAAGATACCGTTGGAGTAGCCAAGGCGATCCCCTTTTTCCATAAAGAGATGGGGCATGTACTTGTTTTTAGCCATATTGTATGCCAGCATAGGGAAGGCTGAAAAGCCAGTATTTGCAGCTACAGCTAGAATTAAGGCTGTCGAGAACTGGAAGAGATAGTAGCTAGCATGACCAAAGAATGAATCACCAAGAATGCCCTTGGCCATTTGCGAGAGGATGGTTTCTCCATTTTGAGGAGTGATGCCCATCCAGTAGTTTAGGAAGGTAATGCCTGCAAAAAGGAATCCTAAAATGAGGGACATGATGGTCAAGGTCTGAGCAGCATTCTTTTCTTTCGGAGTTTTGAAAAATGGTACCGCATTTGAAATAGCCTCAACCCCTGTCAGAGAGGCAGAGCCACTGGTAAAGGCTCTTAATAGGAGAACGATGGAAAGGCTCGGAACGGTTTGCCCAATGGTTGAAGTCGCCTGATAGTTTAGGGAACCTGTAAATAGTTGAAAGAACCCATAAAGCAAGAGAAAGACGGTACTGAAGATAAAGAGGTAGACGGGAATCATCAGAGAGCTGGCAGATTCTTTCAATCCTCTTAAATTCAAGAGCATGAGCAGGCAGACTAGGAAAATAGAGATATGAAGATTATAGGGATGGAGGGCAGGGATGGCTGCTGTAATAGCATCAGCTCCAGACGCAACGGATACGGCTACTGTCAGCATATAGTCAACAAGGAGACTGCCTCCTGCAATCAAGCCCAGTTCAGGGGAAAGATTTTCCCGAGTGACCATATAAGCTCCTCCACCTTGAGGATAGGCATGAATGATCTGACGATAAGAAATGGTCAAACTAGCGAGCAGTAAGAGGACAAAAATACCAATAGGGAGGCTCCACCAAATAGCGAGAGGAGACAGACTGACTAATACGAGAATGACTTGTTCGGGCCCATAGGCAATAGAAGACAGGGCATCACTGGATAACATTGCAAGTGCCTGCATTTTTCCCAACAATCCCCCTTCGCCGTCTGTGAGAGACTTGAGTGGTCGACCGATAAAGGTATATTTTAATTTTCTAAACATTTTCTTTTCCTTTGCTGAAAATTTCAATAAGTGTTATTATACTGCTTTGAAAAAGAGCAGTCAAGGGAGAATGATTGGTATTAGAATATTTTTACAAGCCGAGGGATGCTATTTTTGGTATAATAATGGAAGAAAATGAGGTTAGAAGAGATGATTTTTGATACGCACACACATTTAAATGTGGAAGAATTTACAGGCCGTGAGGCAGAAGAAATCGCCTTGGCTGCTGAGATGGGTGTGACGCGGATGAATATTGTTGGTTTTGACAAGCCAACCATTGAACGGGCCCTAGAGTTGGCAGATGGGTATGAGCAACTCTACGCAACTATTGGCTGGCATCCGACTGAAGCAGGGACATACACAGATGAGGTCGAAGCTTACTTGCTGGAAAAACTAAAACATCCAAAAGTTGTTGCCTTGGGGGAGATTGGTCTGGACTATCACTGGATGACAGCATCTAAGGAAGTACAGGAGCAGGTTTTTCGCCGTCAGATTCAGCTGTCCAAGGACTTGGATTTACCTTTTGTGGTCCATACCCGCGATGCGCTGGAAGATACTTATAAGATTATCAAGAGTGAGGGCGTCGGCCCTCGTGGTGGCATCATGCATTCATTTTCAGGTTCTCTGGAGTGGGCTGAGAAGTTTGTCGAGCTTGGTATGACGATTTCCTTCTCAGGAGTGGTGACTTTCAAGAAGGCGACAGATGTTCAGGAAGCAGCTAAAGAGTTACCTTTGGATAAGATTTTGGTAGAGACAGATGCCCCTTACTTGGCACCAGTTCCTAAACGTGGCCGTGAAAACAAAACAGCCTATACTCGCTATGTGATAGACTTTATTGCGGATTTGCGTGGGATGACGACTGAGGAGTTAGCCGCAGTAACAACTGCAAATGCAGAGCGTATTTTTGGATTGGAAAAACAATCATGAAAGAAAAAATTTCCCAAGTCATCGTAGTCGAAGGACGGGATGATACGGCCAATCTCAAACGTTACTTTGATGTAGAGACCTATGAAACACGAGGTTCTGCAATAAATGACCAGGATATAGAGCGGATTCAGCGCCTGCATGAACTGCATGGAGTCATTGTCTTTACAGATCCAGATTTTAATGGGGAGCGGATTCGTCGCATGATTATGACGGCCATTCCAACAGTACAGCATGCCTTTCTCAAGCGAGATGAGGCTGTTCCCGAATCTAAGTCCAAGGGACGTTCTCTGGGAATCGAACACGCCAGCTATGAAGATCTAAAAACAGCGCTGACTCAGGTGACAGAGCAATTTGAAAACGAGAACGAGTTTGACATCAGTCGTGGTGACTTGATTCGCCTAGGTTTCTTGGCGGGAGCAGACAGTCGTAGGCGCCGAGAGTATCTAGGCGAACAGCTCCGCATCGGCTATTCCAATGGAAAACAGCTGCTCAAGCGGTTGGAGTTGTTTGGAGTGACCTTGGCAGAAGTGGAAGAGGTGATAGCTAAGTATTCAGTCCAAGGGAGTCAGAAATGAAAAGAGTGATTATTACAGGTGGCAATAGTGGCATTGGTTATCAGGTTGCTAAACAGTTGGCTGAAAAAGGCTGGTCGGTAACTCTCTTTTGTAGACGGGAAGAAGCTGCGGAGCAAGCTTGTGAGGAAATTCGTCGACAGACAGGAAATCCACATGTAGATTATATCTTGGTTGATCTATCTGATATGAAGAGTGTCAGGGAAGCAGCGGAACAGTATATTCAAAAAGAAGACTTTCTAGACGTTCTAATTAACAATGCAGCTGACTTTGATTTGTCAGTTAAAAAGCCCATCCTGACTAAGGATGGTTTAGAAAAGCAATTTGCGACCAATGTTGCCGCCCCTTTCTTGCTTTCTATCTTGTTGAAAGGTTTGTTAGAAAAGTCTGAGAGTGGTCGGATTATTAATATTTCTTCTCAAGGGCTGATACTCTATCCTTTCATGAAACTTGATTTTGAAAATTTATCTGGTCAAAAACATTACAGTCCTGCTAAGACCTATTATCAAAATAAACTGGCCTTGTTGATGTTGTCACTTTATATGCGAGAACATTGGGAAGGTATCAAGGTTCAGGCAATCCGTGTGACCAATGTCAAAGTAGATATGCGTCGCTACAATCACCTCAGCGCTTTTATGAAAAATCTGTATAAAATTAAGTCAAAACTTTCGATTAGTCCTGAAGAAATGGCCAAAGTTTATACAGCTTTATCTACAGAAGATCGCTATGAAGGATTTTTGTATGACGAGAAATGCAAGGAAGTAAAAGCAAATGCACCTGCTTACGAAGAAGAGGAGCAAGAAAAACTCTATTCTTTGCTTGAGCACCTGACTTTCTCAAGAGACAATCCATAAAGGATGAGAAAAATAAATTTCATGGACTGCTTCAATAGTGGAAAGAAATTCAGATATTTAACTCTGTTTGGAGTGACCTTGGCCGAAGTGGAAGAAGTGATGGAAAGTTATGATAATAGCTAAGCACTCCCAAAATACCAGGGGAATGTGTTACAATAGAGGTAGTAACTATAGAAAAGAGAATAGATGAGAATTGCAGATTATAGCGTGACCAAGGCAGTGCTGGAGCGTCACGGTTTTACATTTAAAAAGTCCTTCGGGCAAAATTTCCTGACGGATACCAATATTCTTCAAAAGATCGTGGATACGGCTGAAATTGATAACCAGGTTAATGTCATTGAAATTGGGCCAGGAATTGGTGCTTTGACGGAGTTTTTGGCTGAGCGTGCGGCAGAGATTATGGCCTTTGAGATTGACCACCGTTTGGTACCGATTTTGGCAGATACTTTACGTGATTTTGACAATGTTACCGTAGTCAACGAGGACATTCTCAAAGTTGACTTGGCCCAGCATATCCAGAATTTCAAAAATCCTGACCTGCCCATTAAGGTGGTAGCCAACTTGCCTTACTACATTACGACGCCTATTCTCATGCACTTGATTGAAAGTGGCATTCCTTTTAGCGAGTTTGTGGTTATGATGCAAAAAGAAGTGGCAGATCGCATCTCAGCCCAACCCAACACCAAGGCTTACGGTAGTTTGTCGATTGCTGTCCAGTATTATATGACAGCTAAGGTTGCCTTCATCGTGCCTCGTACGGTCTTTGTGCCAGCCCCAAACGTGGACTCAGCCATTTTAAAAATGGTGCGCCGTCCAGAGCCTGCTGTAGCAGTGGAAGATGAGAACTTCTTCTTTAAGGTTTCCAAGGCTAGTTTCACTCATCGCCGCAAGACCTTGTGGAATAACCTGACAGGCTACTTTGGCAAGACTGATGAAGTCAAGGAAAAGTTGACCAAGGCTTTGGATCAGGCAGGCTTGTCTCCATCTGTGCGTGGGGAAGCACTTAGCTTGGAAGAATTTGCTAGCCTTTCAGATGCGCTTAAAGGACAAGGACTCTAAGATGCAGGGACAAATCATTAAAGCCTTGGCAGGCTTCTATTATGTGGAGAGTGAGGACCAAGTCTATCAGACACGTGCGCGCGGGAATTTTCGTAAAAAAGGCCACACGCCCTATGTTGGGGATTGGGTAGATTTTTCTGCAGAGGAAAATTCCGAAGGTTATATCCTCAAGATTCATGAACGGGAAAACAGTCTCGTCCGTCCGCCTATTGTCAATATTGACCAAGCTGTGGTGATCATGTCCGTCAAGGAACCTGATTTTAACAGCAATTTGCTGGATCGGTTCTTGGTTCTTCTGGAACACAAGGGCATTCATCCCATCGTCTATATTTCCAAAATGGATTTGCTGGAAGATAGCGAAGAATTAAGTTTTTATCAACAAACCTATCGTGCCATTGGTTATGACTTTGTGACCAGTAAGGAGGAACTCCTGCCTTTGTTGACAGGAAAAGTGACGGTCTTTATGGGGCAGACAGGTGTTGGAAAATCAACACTCCTTAATAAAATCGCACCAGACCTCAATCTTGAAACAGGAGAAATCTCAGACAGTCTGGGTCGCGGTCGCCATACTACTCGAGCTGTTAGTTTTTACAATCTCAATGGGGGTAAAATCGCGGACACACCAGGCTTTTCATCACTGGATTATGAAGTGTCAACGGCTGAAGACCTCAATCAGGCCTTTCCAGAGATTGCCAGTGTCAGTCGAGACTGTAAATTCCGTACTTGTACCCATACCCATGAACCGTCCTGTGCGGTTAAGCCGGCTGTCGAAGAGGGTATCATTGCATCCTTCCGTTTTGACAACTACCTGCAATTTCTCAGTGAAATTGAAAATCGCAGAGAAACCTATAAAAAAGTCAGTAAAAAAATTCCAAAATAAGGAGAAACCTATGTCTCAATACAAGATTGCTCCGTCAATTCTGGCAGCAGATTATGCCAACTTTGAATGTGAAATCAAACGCCTAGAAGCAACTGGTGCAGAATATGCCCATATCGATATTATGGATGGTCACTTTGTACCACAAATCAGTTTTGGTGCCGGTGTGGTTGAAGCTCTTCGCCCCCATAGCAAGATGGTCTTTGACTGCCACTTGATGGTCGCTAATCCAGAGCATCATTTAGAGGACTTTGCGCGTGCAGGTGCAGATATCATCAGTATCCATGTGGAAGCAACGCCTCATATCCATGGGGCTCTTCAAAAAATTCGTTCTCTTGGTGTCAAACCTTCTGTTGTCATTAACCCTGGTACGCCTGTGGAGGCAATCAAGCACGTTCTTCACCTAGTTGACCAAGTCTTGGTCATGACGGTTAACCCTGGATTTGGAGGACAAGCCTTTCTGCCTGAAACCATGGACAAGGTTCGTGAGTTGGTTGCCCTTCGTGAAAAAAAAGGACTGAACTTTGAAATTGAAGTCGATGGCGGTATTGATGACCAGACCATTGCTCAGGCCAAAGAAGCTGGAGCAACCGTTTTTGTAGCAGGATCCTATGTCTTTAAGGGAGATGTCAATGAACGAGTGCAAACTCTCAGAAAACAACTGGACTAGGGTTGCTGTTTTTGCCGGCGGAGATCGCGGTCATTATCGGACGAATTTTGATTGCTTTGTCGGTGTGGATCGTGGCTCACTCTGGGTCTTGGAAGAAGACCTGCCTCTCGCTCTAGCAGTTGGGGATTTTGATTCGGTGACTGCAGAAGAGCGTCAGTTGATTCAAAAACGTACCCAACATTTTGTTCAAGCTCAGCCAGAAAAAGATGATACGGATCTGGAATTGGCTCTCTTGACCATCTTTGAGCAAAATTCTCAGGCTCAGATCACTATTTTCGGTGCTCTTGGTGGTCGGATTGATCATATGCTGGCCAATGTTTTTCTTCCGAGTAATCCCAAGTTAGCACCCTATATGCGCCAGATAGCGATTGAGGATGGGCAAAATGTGATTAGCTATTGTCCAGAAGGGACCAGTCAACTTCAACCTCGTTCGGATTATGACTATCTAGCCTTTATGCCAGTTCGGGATAGTCAGTTGACCATTATCGGTGCCAAGTATGAGTTGACAGAGGAAAATTTTTTCTTTAAAAAAGTGTATGCTTCTAACGAATATATAGATAGGGAAGTTTCGGTGACTTGCCCAGATGGCTATGTCGTCGTGCTGCATAGCAAGGACAGGAGGTAGGATGGAGACTGTATTACTACTATTATTAATTGCCAACCTAGCTGGACTCTTTCTCATTTGGCAAAGGCAAGATAAGCAAGACAAGTACCTAGCCAAGAGCTTGGAGGATCAGGCAGACAATCTTTCAGATCAACTGGATTACCGCTTTGAACAAGCCAGACAAGCCAGCCAGCTGGATCAAAAAGACTTGGAAGTGGCTGTCAGCGACCGTTTGCAAGAAGTGCGAATGGAGTTGCACCAAGGGCTGACTCAAGTTAGACAGGAGATGAACGAGAATCTCCTTCAAACCAGAGATCAGACCGACCAACGCCTTCAAGCCCTGCAGGAGTCCAATGAGCAACGTTTGGAACAAATGCGTCAAACTGTCGAGGAAAAGTTAGAAAAGACCTTGCAGACACGCTTGCAGGCTTCCTTCGAGACAGTTTCCAAACAACTGGAGTCTGTCAATCGTGGCCTGGGAGAAATGCAGACAGTTGCCCGCGATGTTGGCGCACTCAACAAAGTTCTCTCTGGGACCAAGACGCGAGGGATTCTAGGAGAATTGCAACTGGGGCAAATCATCGAAGACATCATGACACCAGCCCAGTACGAACGAGAATTTGCAACGGTTGAGAACTCTAGCGAGCGAGTGGAGTATGCCATCAAGTTACCTGGACAGGGGGACCAGGAATATGTCTATTTACCGATTGACTCCAAGTTTCCACTGGCGGATTATTACCGCTTAGAAGAAGCTTATGAAGCAGGCGATAAGGACGAAATCGAACGTTGTCGTAAGTCACTTTTAGCTAGCGTCAAGCGCTTTGCCAAGGATATCAAGAGCAAGTATCTGGCGCCGCCTCGAACGACCAATTTTGGAGTCTTGTTTGTTCCAACAGAAGGACTTTACTCAGAAATCGTCCGCAATCCTGTCTTCTTTGATGATTTGAGACGGGAGGAGCAGATTATTGTTGCTGGTCCAAGTACCCTATCAGCCCTGCTTAACTCTCTATCAGTTGGCTTCAAAACTCTCAATATCCAAAAGAGTGCAGATCATATCAGCAAGACTCTTGCTAGCGTTAAGACTGAGTTTGGCAAGTTCGGGGGGATTTTGGTTAAGGCACAAAAACATCTTCAACATGCCTCTGGCAATATTGATGAATTATTAAACCGTCGTACCACAGCTATCGAGCGGACGCTCCGTCACATTGAGTTATCAGAAGGTGAGCCTGCGCTTGATCTACTCCATTTCCAAGAAGATGAGGAAGAATATGAAGATTAGTCACATGAAAAAAGATGAGCTGTTTGAAGGTTTTTACCTGATTAAGTCAGCTGACCTAAGACAGACGCGTGCTGGGAAAAACTACCTAGCCTTTACCTTCCAAGACGATAGCGGCGAGATTGAGGGGAAACTATGGGATGCCCAACCTCATAACGTTGAGGCCTTTACCGCTGGGAAGGTGGTCCACATGCAGGGACGTCGAGAAGTGTACAATAATACTCCTCAAGTCAATCAAATTACTCTCCGCTTGCCTCAGCCTGGGGAACCCAATGATCCAGCTGACTTCAAGGTCAAGTCACCAGTTGATGTCAAGGAAATCCGTGACTACATGTCGCAAATGATTTTCAAGATTGAAAATCCTGTCTGGCAGCGTATCGTTCGTAGTCTCTACACCAAGTATGATAAGGAATTCTACTCCTATCCGGCTGCCAAGACCAACCACCACGCCTTTGAAACGGGTTTGGCCTATCATACAGCAACCATGGTGCGCTTGGCAGATGCTATTAGTGAGATTTATCCTCAGCTCAACAAGAGCCTACTCTATGCGGGGATTATGCTGCACGACTTGGCTAAGGTTATTGAGTTGACGGGACCAGATCAGACGGAGTATACAGTACGAGGCAATCTCCTTGGCCATATCGCCCTGATCGATAGTGAGATTACCAAGACCGTCATGGAACTGGGCATCGATGATACTAGAGAAGAAGTGGTGCTACTGCGCCATGTTATCCTCAGTCATCATGGCTTACTGGAGTATGGAAGTCCAGTCCGTCCACGTATCATGGAGGCGGAGATTATCCATATGATTGACAATCTAGATGCCAGCATGATGATGATGTCAACAGCTCTAGCTTTGGTGGATAAAGGAGAGATGACCAATAAAATCTTCGCTATGGACAATCGTTCCTTCTATAAACCAGATTTAGATTAATAATTTAAGAAAAACGAGCATTTTTTACGCAATAATGTTCGTTTTTTTATGTGAATGTGGTATAATGGATAAAATATCAAAATTAAATGGAATGGTAAATAAAAATGAAATTAAGAAGAAGTGATCGGATGGTTGTCATTTCCAACTATTTGATTAATAATCCATACAAACTAACAAGTCTCAATACCTTTGCAGAAAAGTACGAATCTGCTAAATCATCGATTTCAGAGGACATCGTGATTATCAAGCGTGCCTTTGAGGAAATCGAAATCGGCCATATTCAGACTGTGACTGGAGCAGGTGGTGGCGTTATCTTTACACCATCAATTTCGAGTCATGAAGCCAAAGAAATGATCGCAGACTTGCGTGACAAACTTTCAGAAAGCGACCGTATCTTGCCAGGTGGCTACATTTACCTGTCTGATTTGCTTAGTACGCCTGCCATTTTGAAAAATATTGGGCGTATCATTGCCAAGAGCTTTATGGACCAAAAAATCGATGCCGTTATGACAGTAGCAACAAAAGGTGTGCCACTCGCAAATGCAGTTGCCAATGTCCTCAATGTTCCATTTGTCATTGTGCGCCGTGATTTGAAAATTACCGAAGGTTCAACGGTCAGCGTCAACTATGTTTCAGGTTCCAGCGGTGACCGCATTGAGAAAATGTTCCTTTCAAAACGCAGCCTCAAGGCAGGCAGTCGTGTCTTGATTGTGGATGACTTTTTGAAAGGCGGCGGAACGGTCAACGGGATGATTAGTCTCTTGCGTGAGTTTGATTCAGAGTTGGCTGGTGTTGCAGTCTTTGCAGACAATGCCCAAGAAGAACGTGAAAAGCAGTTCGATTACAAGTCACTCTTGAAAGTAACCAATATTGATGTTAAGAACCAATCCATCGATGTTGAGATTGGAAATATCTTTGACGAAGACAAATAAGAGATAGAACTAAAGGTTGGAACGATTGTCCCAGCCTTTCTTTGCAAACAGAATAGAAGGATGCTTATGAAAACACCATTTATCAGCCGTGAAGATTTAGAAACAATTGTTGCAGAGTTCCCGACTCCCTTTCACTTGTATGATGAGAAGGGGATTCGTGAAAAAGCAAGAGCAGTCAACCAGGCCTTTTCTTGGAATAAGGGATTCAAAGAATATTTTGCAGTCAAGGCCACTCCAACTCCAGCCATCTTGAAAATCCTCCAAGAAGAAGGTTGTGGTGTGGACTGTTCTAGTTATGTAGAGCTTTTGATGAGCCATAAACTGGATTTCCCCGGTTCTGAAATCATGTTCTCTTCTAACAACACGCCTGACAAGGAATATGCCTATGCGCGTGAATTAGGTGCGACCATTAACTTGGATGCCTTTGAAGATATTGAACATCTAGAGCGAGCGGCAGGCATTCCAGAAATTATCTCTTGTCGTTACAATCCTGGAGGAGTTTTTGAGCTAGGGACAGACATCATGGACAATCCTGGAGAAGCCAAGTTTGGCATGACCAAGGATCAGCTTTTTGAAGCCTTTGCGGTTTTGAAGGAAAAAGGAGCCAAGACATTTGGGATTCACTCTTTCCTAGCATCCAATACCGTCACCCATCTCTACTACCCAGAGTTGGCGCGTCAGCTTTTTGAATTAGCCGTTGAAATTAAGGAAAAGTTGGGTATTTCGCTAGACTTTATCAATCTTTCCGGCGGAATCGGAGTCAATTATCGCCCAGACCAGGAGCCAAATGACATCGCTGTGATTGGTGAGGGAGTTCGTAAGGTTTATGAGGAAGTCCTCACACCTGCAGGACTTGGTCAGGTCAAGATTTTTACTGAATTAGGCCGCTTTATGTTGGCGCCTCACGGAGCTTTGGTCACAAGAGTCACTCATAAGAAAAAAACCTACCGTACCTATCTGGGCGTGGATGCCTCAGCAGTCAACCTCATGCGCCCCGCCATGTATGGAGCCTACCACCATATCACCAATCTGACCCATCCAGATGGACCAGTTGAGGTGGTAGATGTGGTTGGTTCACTCTGTGAAAACAATGATAAATTTGCAGTGAACCGCGAACTACCTCATACAGAAATCGGTGATTTGCTAGTGATTCATGATACAGGTGCACATGGATTCTCCATGGGTTACCAGTACAATGCCAAACTACGCTCGGCAGAAATCCTCTATACCGAAGAAGGAAAAGCCCGCCAAATCCGCCGTGCAGAGCGCCCTGAGGACTATTTTGCAACCTTGTATGGTTTTGATTTTGAATCGGATCATTAAAAGAAATTGAAAATGAAAGTGAAAAACAGATTGCTTTCTAAAAAATAGACAAAAAAACCTTGTTTTTCACCTTACTCGTGATATAATAAAACTATAAAACGGTTTCAAGGAAGGTGACGATATGTCTGAAGAAACAATTGACTATGGACAAGTGACAGGAATGGTGCATTCGACAGAGAGTTTTGGGGCGGTAGATGGCCCTGGGATTCGGTTTATTGTCTTTTTGCAGGGCTGTCACATGCGTTGCCAGTACTGCCATAACCCAGACACATGGGCTATGGAGACCAATAAATCACGCGAACGGACAGTAGACGATGTCTTGACAGAAGCCCTTCGCTACCGTGGTTTCTGGGGAGACAAGGGAGGAATCACTGTCAGTGGTGGAGAAGCCCTCTTACAGATTGATTTCCTAATTGCCCTCTTTACCAAGGCCAAGGAAAAAGGAATCCACTGTACCTTGGATACCTGTGCCCTTCCGTTCCGTAATAAACCACGTTATCTCGAAAAGTTTAATAAACTCATGGCGGTAACAGACTTGGTTCTTCTGGATATCAAGGAAATCAACGAAGAACAGCACAAGATTGTCACAAGCCAAACCAATAAAAACATCTTGGCCTGTGCCCAGTACCTATCAGATATCGGGAAGCCTGTTTGGATTCGCCACGTGCTGGTTCCAGGATTGACAGATAGAGATGAGGATTTGATCGAACTTGGTAAGTTTGTCAAGACCCTCAAAAATGTTGACAAGTTTGAAATCCTACCTTATCATACGATGGGAGAATTCAAGTGGCGTGAACTAGGGATTCCTTATTCGCTTGAAGGGGTCAAACCTCCAACAGCAGACCGTGTCAAGAATGCCAAGGAATTAATGGATACAGAAAGTTACCAAGATTACATGAAACGTGTTCATGGATAAAAAAGAAGCCTGATGGAGACATCGGGCTTTTGTGATGCAAAAAGACTTAGCCTCTCAGCTAAGCCTTTTTCTTATTTTCTAGAATGTTGTTTACCAGCATTGCGTTTTTTATGTTTCTTATTAGTCATGATCGCAGTTGCTTGGTTTGGAGTGACATCTTTGCGTCCGCCTCCAGTTGAAAATGAACTTGCTTTTGGTGGGTTTTTTGCAAATTCTTCACGAACTTTTTTGCGGAGTTTTGGACGAACAACATAGTTAACGATGAACTGTTGGAGAATCATCATGAAACCACCGACAACCCAGTAAAGCGTCACACTTGCTGGTGCGAAGAAGGAGAAGACGACAATCATGAGTGGACTCACGTAAATCATTTTCTTGAGCTGTGCTCTTTGCATCTCGTCTTCTACTCCATGAAGTGAAAGAAGTGATTGGAGATAGTAGAGGATACCAGCGAAAGCGACAAGGAGCAGACTTGGTGAACCAAGATCGATACCCAAGAAGGTAGAGCTAGCTACCCCGTCAGTGTATTGGGCTGCAAAGTAGATAGCAGAGAAGAAAGGCATTTGAATGAGGATAGGGAAACATCCTACACCACCGAACATGCTAATGCCATGTTCTTTCTGAGCTGCAAAGAGAGCTTGTTGAGCCTCAAGTTTTTCTTCTTGAGTGGTTGCTTCTTTGAGACGTGTTTGATGTGGTTCAAGCACGTGTTTGAGGGCATTCATCTTTTCAGAGTGAAGCGTTGCCTTCCATGATTGGTAGATACCAAGTGGCAAGATAATCAAGCGCACGATGATGGTTACGATGATGATAGCCACACCAAAGCCTAGACCTTTATCAGTAGCGAAGTACTTGATAGCTTCAGCCATAGGTGCTCCGATGGTATTCCAAATCAATCCTGTAGGTTGTCCTGTGGCTTTGTCTACTTGGACACAGCCTGTCAAGACGAGTAGCATAGCCACTCCCATAGCAGAGAGGGCAAAACGTTTAATAGATTTCAATGTTTTCATTCCTTCTTTAAAAATTATACCTTTCTATTCTACTGTTTTTTTGTAAAATATACAATAGTTCTAGAGACCTAATTTGCGACTTTGAAGTCCGAATAGGATGAAAAGTTGCTCATTTGTACATCTAGATAGGTAACTTTTGAAAAAGGTGTCGGACCTTTTCGGATTTCTTGGATAAATTTTGCCATAGTGGCAGAGGAGTCTGCCTGAGCAAGAATTTCCACTGTGCCATCGTCGTTATTCCAGACACGACCAGTGATGCCACCGATTTCAAGAGCTAAAGTAACAACACCCCAACGAAAACCAACACCCTGCACCCTGCCTTGGGCAATCATTCTAACCTTTTGCATACCAAACCCCTTTGATTGTGTTATAATATTTCTATGACTATTATAACCTCAAAAGCCAATTCTGTGGTAAAAAATGCCAAGAAATTACATCAAAAAAAATATCGAAAGTCTGCTTATTTGATTGAAGGCTGGCACTTATTCGAAGAAGCTGTTCAAGCAGGAGTGACGATTGAAAAGGTCTTTGCCCTAGAAAGTTACCGAGATCAGCTAGTTGCTTTTCCTCAAACTATTTGGGTTTCAGAGGAGATTTTGCTAGATTTGGCAGATACGCAAACTCCTCAAGGCATTGTTGCAGTGATTCAAAAAGAAGAAGTGGGACTGCCTGATCTCCATCAGGGCAAGTATCTATTTTTAGAGGATGTTCAAGATCCTGGTAATGTGGGCACCATGATTCGGACGGCGGATGCGGCAGGTTTTACAGGGGTTATTGTTTCAGACAAGTCAGCAGATATATACAGTCTCAAGACCCTGCGTTCCATGCAAGGAAGTCATTTTCATTTGCCTATCTATCGTATGCCTCTTGTCAGCTTTGTAGAAGAGGCAAAGAAGAGCAATTTGCCCATTCTGGCAACGACCTTATCGAGAGAGTCAAAGGATTATCGTGAGCTTTCTTCACTAGAGAACTTTGTTTTAGTCATGGGAAATGAAGGGCAGGGGATTAGTTCTGTCATGGCTGAGAGTGCTGATCAGCTGGTTCATATTGGCATGAAAGGCCGAGCAGAAAGTCTCAACGTAGCAGTTGCAGCAGGAATTTTGATGTTTTATTTTAGCTAATTTATAAAATCTTTGTTATAATCAAGACATATTTATAGAAAAAGGAGAATCAGAATGAATCAAACGATTATTCAAGAACGTTCAGGTCTTAATCAATTTTACGCTAAGGTTTATGCTTTTGTGGGACTTGGGATTGGTCTATCGGCTCTCGTGTCAGCTTTGATGTTGACAGTCTTCCAAGCTCAATTGACTTACTTTTTAATGCATGGCCGTCTCTGGTTGATGATTGCAACTTTTGCAGAACTTGGTTTAGTCTTTGTTGCAAGTAGCATGGCTACAAAAAATAGCCCAGCAGCTCTCCCAGTATTTTTAGTTTATTCTGTTTTAAATGGCTTTACGCTCAGCTTTGTCGTAGCCCTCTATACACCTGGGACCGTCTTATCAGCCTTTGTATCCAGTGCCCTTCTCTTCTTTGTCATGGCGGCAATCGGAATTTTCACCAAGAAAGATTTGAGTGGAATGGGACGAGCTCTGATGGCTGCGCTTGTCGGGTTAATTATTGCCATGGTCGTTAACCTCTTTCTAGCCAATAGTTTCTTTGACTACATGATTAGTATTGCCATGGTCTTGGTTTTCTCAGGTTTGATTGCTTGGGACAACCAAAAGATTCGCTATGTTTATGAGCAGTCACGAGGGCAAGTAGCGACAGGATGGGTCATCTCAATGGCGCTCAGCATCTATCTAGACTTTATCAACCTCTTCCTTAGCATCTTACGAATCTTTGGTCGAAATGATTAATGAATGACAGAGTCAGTGTTCAAAAGAGCACTGACTTTTTCTTATTTACTCTTTTCTTTTCTTGGAAATAGGTGTATAATGCTTTTAACTAATTTTTGAGGAGCTGTTTATGAAGAAAAGTTTTATTCATCAACAAGAAGAAATTTCCTTTGTGAAGAACACTTTTACCCAGTATTTGAAAGATAAGTTAGAAGTTGTTGAAGTTCAAGGTCCTATCTTGAGCAAGGTCGGGGATGGGATGCAGGACAACCTATCAGGTGTCGAAAATCCAGTATCTGTCAAGGTTTTGCAGATTCCAGATGAAACCTATGAAGTCGTTCACTCACTTGCCAAATGGAAACGCCACACCTTGGCTCGTTTTGGTTTCGGTGAAGGTGAAGGTCTGTTTGTTCATATGAAGGCCCTTCGTCCAGACGAAGATTCGCTCGACGCGACCCACTCAGTTTATGTGGACCAGTGGGACTGGGAGAAGGTTATCCCAAACGGTCAACGCAATATCGCCTATCTCAAGGAAACTGTTGAGAAGATTTACAAGGCTATCCGTCTGACAGAGCTAGCCGTAGAAGCCCGCTACGATATCGAATCCATCTTGCCAAAACAAATCACCTTCATTCACACAGAAGAGTTGGTGGAACGCTATCCAGATCTAACACCGAAAGAGCGTGAAAATGCGATCTGTAAAGAGTTTGGTGCAGTCTTCTTGATTGGTATCGGTGGCGAGTTGCCTGATGGCAAACCTCATGACGGCCGCGCACCTGACTACGATGACTGGACAACAGAGTCTGAAAATGGCTACAAGGGGTTGAATGGCGATATTCTCGTTTGGAACGAATCTCTTGGTTGTGCCTTTGAACTTTCATCAATGGGGATTCGGGTAGATGAGGATACCCTTCGTCGCCAAGTGGCTCTTACAGGGGACGAAGATCGTCTTGAGCTGGAATGGCATAAAGCCTTGCTTAACGGCCTTTTCCCACTGACAATTGGTGGGGGTATCGGACAGTCTCGGATGGCCATGTTCCTTCTTCGTAAGAAACACATCGGAGAGGTTCAGACCAGTGTCTGGCCTCAAGAAGTCCGCGATACGTACGAAAATATTTTGTAGAGAATCGAACCGCAAGGTTCGGTTTTCTTTCTCTTTTTGCCTATAATTTGGTATAATAAACGGTATGAAAATCGTATCAGGAATCTACGGAGGGCGTCCCCTCAAGACGCTAGAAGGCAAGACGACGAGGCCGACATCAGATAAGGTGCGTGGAGCTATCTTTAACATGATAGGTCCCTATTTTGAGGGCGGTCGTGTCTTGGATCTCTATGCTGGCAGTGGTGGTTTATCCATTGAGGCAGTCTCGCGTGGGATGTCCCATGCTGTCTTAGTGGAACGGGATCGAAAGGCGCAAGCTATCATCGCTGAAAACATCCAAATGACCAAGGAAGCTTCCAAATTTCAACTCTTAAAGATGGAGGCTGAACGGGCCTTGGAGCAAGTGAAAGGTCCCTTTGACCTGGTCTTTTTAGACCCTCCCTATGCCAAGGAACAAATCGTTGCAGATATCGAAAAAATGGCAGAAAGAAACCTTTTCTCCGAAGAGATCATGGTTGTCTGTGAAACCGATAAGTCTGTAGAACTACCAGAAGAAATCGCCTGCTTAGGTATCTGGAAGGAAAAAATATATGGGATTAGTAAGGTGACGGTCTATGTCAGATAAAATTGGATTATTTACAGGTTCATTTGATCCGATGACAAATGGACATCTGGATATCATTGAACGTGCCAGCAAACTTTTTGATAAGCTCTATGTCGGGGTGTTCTACAATCCCCACAAACAAGGTTTTCTCCCTGTTGAAAATCGCAAACGAGCAGTCGAAAAAGCGGTGGCGCATTTAGATAATGTAGAGGTGCTGGCTTCTCATGACCAACTAGTCGTAGATGTTGCAAGAAGACTGGGTGCTAAGACCCTTGTCCGTGGCTTGCGAAATACCACCGACTTGCAATACGAGTCTAGTTTTGATTACTACAATCATCAACTGGCTCCAGAAATCGAAACCATTTACCTATATAGTCGCCCAGAGCATCTTTATATTAGCTCTTCAGCCATGAGAGAACTTCTGAAGTTTGGTCAGGAGATTCAGCAATATGTCCCAAACAGTGTTGTGGAGGAATTAGAACATGAAGAAAAAAACTAGATGGCCCTTATATGTCATCCTAGCACTAGTATTGACTTTTTTAGCCTTTGTAGTACCTTTACCATACTACATAGAAGTTCCAGGTGGAGCGGAAGATATTCGTCGCGTTTTGAAAGTCAATGAAACAGAAGACACAGAACCAGGAGCTTACCAGTTTGTAACAGTCGGCATTCGACACGCCACCCTGTCGCATCTTGTCTATGCTTGGTTAACGCCTTTCACAGATATTAGAAGTGCCAAGGAGACTACGGGTGGCTCTACTGATGCAGAGTTTATGCGAATCAATCAGTTCTATATGCAAACTTCTCAAAATATGGCCAAGTATCAAGGACTGAAGACGGCTGGAAAGGATATCGAACTCAAGTACCTGGGAGTTTACGTCTTGACCGTGACGGATAATTCGACTTTTAAAGGCATTCTGAACATTGCAGACACCGTGACGGCTGTTAATGACAAAACATTTGATAGTTCAAAAGACTTGGTCGACTATGTCAACTCTCAACAATTAGGGGACACGGTCAAGGTAACCTATGAAGAAGACGGAAAAGTCAAGTCTGCAGAAGGTAAAATTATCACTCTCGAAAACGGAAAAAACGGGATTGGGATTGGCTTGATTGACCGTACGGAAGTGACCAGTGATGTTCCCATTCGCTTTTCAACAGCTGGTATCGGTGGGCCAAGCGCCGGTCTCATGTTTAGTCTAGCTATTTACACTCAGATAGCAGATCCAGAACTTCGTAATGGTCGCGTCGTTGCGGGAACGGGAACCATTGATCGCGATGGAAATGTTGGCGACATCGGTGGAATTGATAAAAAAGTAGTTGCAGCCTCTCGTCAGGGAGCCAACATCTTTTTTGCCCCTGACAATCCAGTCACTGAGGAAGCAAAAAAAGCAGATCCCAATGCGAAAAGCAACTATGAAACAGCCCTAGAAGCCGCCAAAACCATCAAAACAGAGATGAAAATCATTCCCGTTAAGACCTTGCAGGATGCAATTGATTACCTTAAAAACAATCCCTAATTTGTAGAAAAATCGAAAACTAGCGCGCAAGCGGATAAGATGGTATAATAGTCAAATGGTTCAATTATTATTCACTCTAAGTAGTCATATACTCTTTATTTATTTGAGTTTTTACCTTTTGAAGGATCTTGTGAGATGGGAAAAGGTTTTAAAAGTGACCACTACTAACACAAAAAAGGTTCGTTTATTGGTAGGCTTCTTTAGTATGGTGATGGGCTACATCTTGAGTTCATTCTTTATCAGTTTGTACCAACTTTGGCAAGAAGCGCTTAGAGGACTATTATAAAATCAAAAGTAAAGGAAACAACTATGGAAAAAATTGTGGTTCAAGGCGGAGATAATCGTCTGGTCGGGAGTGTGACGATCGAGGGAGCAAAGAATGCAGTCTTGCCCTTGTTGGCAGCGACTATTCTAGCAAGTAAGGGGAAGACAGTCTTGCAGAACGTCCCAATCTTGTCAGATGTTTTCACCATGAATCAAGTGGTTCGAGGTCTGAATGCCAAGGTGGACTTTGATGAGGAAGCTCATGTTGTCGAGGTTGATGCGACTGGTGATATCACTGAGGAAGCTCCATACAAGTATGTCAGCAAGATGCGTGCATCCATCGTTGTCTTGGGGCCAATCCTTGCTCGTGTAGGACATGCCAAAGTTTCTATGCCAGGGGGATGTACCATCGGGAGTCGTCCAATCGACCTCCACCTCAAGGGCTTGGAAGCTATGGGGGCAAAGATCACCCAGACAGCTGGTTACATCGAAGCTAAGGCAGAGCGTCTGCATGGCGCTCATATCTACATGGACTTTCCTAGTGTTGGTGCAACACAAAACCTCATGATGGCAGCGACTCTAGCTGATGGTGTGACGGTCATTGAAAATGCTGCGCGTGAGCCGGAAATTGTTGACCTTGCTATTCTCCTTAATGAAATGGGAGCCAAGGTCAAGGGAGCTGGTACCGAAACCATCACAGTGACTGGTGTTGAGGAACTCCATGGTACGACCCACAATGTGGTACAGGATCGTATCGAAGCCGGAACCTTTATGGTAGCGGCAGCTATGACTGGTGGAGATGTCCTCGTTCGTGATGCAGTCTGGGAACACAATCGCCCCTTGATTTCAAAACTACTTGAAATGGGCGTTGAAGTGACAGAGGAATCAGAAGGCATCCGTGTTCGTTCTCAACTTGAAAATCTCAAGGCTGTTCATGTAAAAACTTTACCACATCCAGGATTCCCAACAGATATGCAGGCGCAATTTACAGCTCTGATGACAGTCGCAAAAGGGGAATCCACCATGGTGGAAACGGTGTTCGAGAATCGCTTCCAACACTTGGAGGAAATGCGCCGTATGGGCTTGCACTCAGAGATTATCCGTGACACAGCTCGTATTGTTGGGGGACAGGCTTTACAGGGGGCAGAAGTTCTATCAACGGACCTTCGCGCTAGTGCTTCCTTGATTTTGACAGGTCTGGTGGTGCAAGGAGAAACAGTTGTCGGTAAATTAGTCCACCTTGATAGAGGTTACTACCGTTTCCATGAGAAATTGGCTCAGCTAGGAGCGAAGATTCAGCGAATCGAGGCAAATGATGAAGAAGAATAAAAACTTACGCTATGTACTCCGTCGTTTACTGTTGATTTTTATCGTACTATTGCTAGGCTTTCTGGCTTTAGGAATCGGCTTGATGGTAGGCTATGGAATCCTAGGAAAGGGACAGGATCCATGGGCAATCTTGTCTCCAGCAAAGTGGCAGGAATTGATTAGCAAATTTACAGGAAATTAGACTGGGAGACCAGTCTTTTTCTAAAGAAATAAGGAGAAAAATGGACAAAAAAACAAGACAAGCTCTGATAGGGTTACTTATATTCTTACTCTTGGCTGCTGGAAGCTACTATATCAAGCAGATGCAGACAGCGCCAAACACCCCTAGAACCAAGGTTAGTCAGAAAAAACAAGCTTCAGAAGCTCCCAGTCAGGAGCTAGCTGAAAGTGTCTTAACTGAGTTAATCAAAAACCAAATCAAGGGGGGGCTTGAGTGGAATGGAGCAGGAGCCTTTATTGTCAATGGCAATAAAACCAATCTAGATGCCAAGGTTTCTAGCAAACCCTATGCGGATAATAAAACAAAGACAGTGGGAAAAGAAACAGTTCCAACGGTTGCCAATGCCATCTTATCCAAAGCGACTCGGCAGTATAAAAATCGTGAAGAGACTGGAAATGGCTCCACCTCTTGGACGCCACCAGGATGGCATCAGGTCAAGAATCTAAAGGGGTCCTATACACATGCAGTTGATAGAGGACACCTGCTGGGTTATGCTTTGATAGGTGGTTTGGATGGTTTTGATGCCTCTACCAGCAATCCCAAGAATATTGCAGTTCAGACAGCTTGGGCTAACCAAGCGCAGGCTGAGGATTCGACAGGTCAGAACTACTATGAGAGTTTGGTCAGAAAAGCCTTGGACCAAAACAAGAGGGTCCGTTATCGCGTGACGCTCCACTATGCGACAAATGAGGACCTAGTTCCATCCGCTTCACAAATCGAAGCCAAGTCTTCAGATGGCGAATTGGAATTCAATGTCCTAATCCCCAATGTTCAAAAGGGAATCCAGCTTGATTACCGAACAGGGCAAGTAACAGTGACGGACTAGAAACAATAGATACTATAAAAACAGCTCCTTTGTCTTTTAGAGGCAGGGGAGCTGTTGTTTAAATGAAAAATAATGTGAATCCTGAGAGATTTTATGATATAATGAAACACAAGATACTATTTTAGGAGAAGGACTATGGAAGACCCGAGCAGTCAGAATTTGTTGCTACAGTTTGTATTGTTATTTATCTTGACCTTGTTAAATGCTTTTTTCTCAGCCACTGAAATGGCAATGGTGTCACTAAACCGTTCCCGAGTTGAGCAAAAAGCAGAAGAGGGAGACAAACGTTACGTCCGTTTGTTAAAGGTACTTGAAAATCCTAACCACTTTTTATCAACCATTCAAGTCGGTATCACCTTGATCACGATCTTGTCAGGGGCAAAATTGGCAGATACACTTGGACAAGTAATTGCCTCTTGGATGGGGAATGGAGAAACAACTTATGCCATTGCAAGTTTCCTCTCTTTGGCATTCTTGACCTACATCTCTATTGTTTTTGGTGAACTCTATCCTAAACGGATTGCCCTTAATCTAAAAGATGCCTTAGCCATTCGCTCTGTTCCGATTATCATTGGGCTTGGGAAGATTGTCAGTCCCTTTGTCTGGTTGTTATCTGCTTCAACCAATCTCTTGAGTCGTTTAACGCCAATGACCTTTGATGATGCGGATGAAAAAATGACTCGAGATGAAATTGAGTACATGTTGACCAAAAGTGAGGAGACTTTGGATGCAGACGAAATCGAGATGTTACAAGGGATCTTCTCTCTAGATGAGCTGATGGCGAGAGAAGTCATGGTTCCTCGGACAGATGCCTTTATGGTGGATATTCAGGATGATAGTCAAACCATTATCCAAAGTATTTTAAAACAAAACTTTTCCCGTATCCCAGTTTATGATGGGGATAAGGACAATGTGATTGGTTTGATTCATACCAAGCGTTTGCTAAACGCTGCCTATGCAGATGGCTTTGAAAATATTGTCTGGAAGAAGATCTTACAAGATCCACTCTTTGTTCCTGAAACCATTTTTGTGGATGACTTGCTAAAAGAATTGCGAAATACCCAAAGACAAATGGCCATTTTGCTCGATGAATATGGTGGTATGGCTGGTTTGGTAACTCTGGAAGATCTTTTAGAAGAGATTGTCGGTGAGATTGATGACGAGACCGATAGGGCAGAAATCGAAGTCCATCAAATCGGTGAGGACACCTATATTGCACAGGGAACCATGAATCTTAACGACTTCAATAACTACTTTGGTGTCGAACTAGAAAGCGATGATGTGGATACCATCGCCGGTTATTATTTGACGGGTGTTGGTACGATTCCAACAACTGAAAAAATCAGTTATGAACTGGTCAGTCAAAACAAACAAATCGTCCTGACCAATGATAAGGTGAAAAATGGACGTGTTACCAAGGTAAAAGTTCAAATTACAGAACTAGAACCTGAAGAAGAAACAGAATAAAGCAGTGACTTGAGTCACTGCTTTTTGTAAATCTAGATGGTAGATACAGTTATCCCCACTTATTAGGAATAACAGAAAAAGCCCGATTTTACGGGCTTTTCATTTGGTTAATTCCTGTTCATTCAGGTACTGAAAGGCGGTAGACGGATTTGAACCGACGATCAAGCTTTTGCAGAGCCGTGCCTTACCACTTGGCTATACCGCCTCAACGTTTATTATTATACCTTGAAAATCATTTCCCGTCAATAGTTTCTTATTCTAAAATCCAATTTAGGAAAACAGATGATGATCGAAGAAGTGAGAAAAAGCTTGTAAAAATCCCATTCTAAAGAGGGTCGGACTAGAAAGTATTTCTTCCAGAAACAAATAAAGAATGCAAAAATTTTGACAAATAGAAGTTTTTTGAGGGTATACGCCTAAATATTCTGAAAATTCGTTTACTTTTTAGATAATATATGATATAATTGACAATAAGCCTAAATTTTTCAAAGAGGAGTTAACAATATGAAAAAAAGTAGAGTATTTGTCGCAGCAGGAATTGCCCTATTAGCAACTGGCGTTTTAGCTGCTTGTGGTTCTTCAAAATCATCTGATTCAACAGCGCCAAAAAATTATGGTTATGTTTATACAGCTGATCCAGAAACGTTGGATTACCTCATTTCAGGGAAACAAAGTACTAAGGTTGCCACTTCAAATGGTATCGATGGTCTTTTCACAAACGATAAGTATGGGAACCTAGTTCCTGCAGTTGCAGAGGACTGGTCCGTTTCAAAAGATGGTTTGACTTATACTTACAAGATTCGTAAAGGAGTCAAATGGTTTACATCTGACGGAGAAGAGTATGCTGAAGTAAAAGCGAAGGACTTTGTAAATGGTTTGAAACACGCAGCTGATAACAAGTCAGAAGCTCTTTACCTAGCAGAATCTTCTGTTAAAGGTTTGTCTGATTATTTATCAGGCAATTCAAAAGACTTTTCTTCAGTAGGTGTAAAGGCAGTTGATGATTATACTCTTGAGTATACTTTGAACCAACCAGAACCATACTGGAACTCTAAGATGGCTTATTCAATCTTCTGGCCATTGAACGAAGATTTTGAAAAATCAAAAGGAGCTGACTTTGCTAAAGCAACAGACCCTACATCCTTGCTTTACAATGGTCCATTCTTGCTGAAAGGGTTGACTGCTAAGTCTTCTATCGAGTTCGCTAAAAATGAAAACTACTGGGACAAAGACAATGTTCATCTCGATAAAGTTACTCTTGCTTTCTATGATGGATCAGACCAAGAGTCGCTTGAGCGTAACTTTACAAGTGGAGCTTATAGCTATGCCCGTCTCTTCCCTACAAGTTCAAACTACTCTAAGGTAGCAGAAAGCTACAAGGAAAATATCTACTACAATCCATCAGGACCTGGTATCGCTGGTTTGGGTGTGAATATTGACCGTCAAGGATACAAATACACTTCTAAGACAACTGACGAGGAGAAGACTTCTACTAAGAAAGCCCTTCTTAACAAAGATTTCCGTCAGGCTTTGAACTTTGCCTTTGACCGTACGTCTTACTCAGCACAAATTAATGGTAAAGAAGGCGCTCCTCTTGCAGTTCGTAACCTCTTTGTGAAACCTACCTTTGTCTCAGCAGGCGAAAAAACTTTCGGTGACTTGGTAACTGAAAAGATGGCTGCTTATGGTGATGAATGGAAGAACGTAAACTTTGCGGATGGTCAAGATGGACTCTTCAACGCCGATAAAGCTAAAGCAGAATTTGCCAAAGCTAAAACTGCATTGGAAGCAGAAGGTGTGAAATTCCCTATCCACTTGGATATCCCAGTAGACCAAACTTCTAAAGCCTATATTGCACGTATCCAATCCTTCAAACAATCTGTTGAAACAGTACTTGGTGAAGATAATGTGGTTATCGATATCCAACAAATTTCTAAAGATGAGTTGAACAATATCACTTACTATGCTGCAAACGCTGCGGCAGAAGATTGGGACCTCTCAGGAGCAGTTGGATGGAACCCTGACTACGAAGATCCATCAACTTATCTTGATATCTTGAAGACAACGAATGCTGAACAAACAAAAACATACATGGGTTACGAAGGTGCAGATAATGCTGCAGCAGCTCAAGTTGGTTTGAAAGAATACGATAAGCTAGTTGATGAAGCTGCTAAAGAAACAAGTGACTTGAATGTTCGTTATGAAAAATACGCAGCAGCTCAAGCTTGGTTGACAGACAGCTCACTCTTCTTGCCAGCTATGGCATCAAGTGGTGCTGCACCAATCATTTCTCGTGTTGTACCATTCTCTGCATCATACAGCCAATCTGGAGATAAGGGTTCAGATGTATACTTCAAATATATTCAGTTGCAAGACAAGGTTGTAACCAAAGCTGACTATGAACAAGCTCGTGAGAAATGGCTCAAAGAGAAAAAAGAATCAAACGAAAAAGTTCAAAAAGAATTGGCTAATCACGTTAAATAAATAACTCTCAAGAGAACTTTCTCTCCATGAGGAGAAGGTTCTTTTGGGATTTTAAAAGGAAACGATATGAAGAAATATATTTTTATGCGTGTATTGCGTTCATTGTTGTCTATTTTCTTAGTGACAACCTTGACCTACACAATTATCTATACGATGGTTCCTCGAAAATTGATTTTCAAGCAGGATACCAACTATAACAAGATTGCAACGACGCCGGACAAGCGGGATAATTATGAAAATACCGTTTATGAACGGATGGGCTATATCGAGTACTACGATACCAAAGAGTTGCAAGAAAGAGCGAGCACAATGGACTCATCTGTAACAGTGGATGCCAATGATACCAATAAGGCAATCTACGAAAAATACATCAACCAACTAGGAAATGGTTGGACACTTGGTGTGTTCTCAGAAAGTGGTCAATTCTATGCTACGCGTGAAATTCCGATTTTTGAACGTGTTTTCAAATTCTATGCGAACTTGATTGATATTGATCATCCAAACAAAATTCAAGACCCTGAAAATCCAAACTTGCAACGTTATCTTCGTTTTGAAAATGACCCTGCTATCGGTTGGTCATTGGTTGGTTCAGGTACAAAACACAAATACCTTTTGTATTTCAACAATCAATTCCCATTTGTACACCAAAACTTTGTGAACATTAACTTGGGAGATTCTTACCCAACTTATGCAAACACACCAGTGCTTCAAGTTATCACACAAGGTCAGGGACAAACTAAGACATCAGAAGTTCAATTCCCTACAGGTAAAAAGACTTCATCTGTAGATATTTACTCTCGTACTTACAAATCTCCAAGTCAAGCAGATGCGCGTGAAGTAGCCAACTATGGTAAAGACGATCCATATACAGCTACAGAAAGCAATTATCAATATCCTTCAATGATTGCAAGCTCAGCGGTTGCTGGTTTGATTGGTTTGATTATTTCGTATGCGATTGCGATTCCACTTGGATCTGCTATGGCTCGCCACAAGAATACTTGGATTGATAGCTTCTCGACAGGTGCTCTAACCTTCTTGCTTGCCCTTCCAACGATTGCCTTGGTTTATATCGTGCGCTTGATTGGATCATCTATCGGTCTGCCAGATTCATTTCCTATCTTGGGAGCAGGGGACTGGCGTTCATATGTCTTGCCAGCAGTCATTCTAGGTTTGCTGGGTGCACCAAGTACAGCTATCTGGATTCGTCGTTACATGATCGACTTGCAATCTCAGGACTTCGTACGTTTTGCTCGTGCCAAAGGTTTGTCTGAAAAAGAAATTTCAAATAAACACATCTTTAAAAATGCCATGGTTCCTTTGGTTTCAGGTATTCCTGGTGCCGTAATCGGGGTTATCGGTGGTGCAACATTGACAGAAACAGTCTTCGCTTTCCCAGGTATGGGTAAAATGTTGATTGACTCTGTTAAGGCATCAAACAACTCAATGGTAGTTGGTCTTGTCTTCATCTTCACGTGTATTTCTATCTTCTCACTCTTTGTAGGAGATATCTGGATGACCATGCTTGACCCACGTATTAAATTGACAGAGAAAGGAGGCAAATAATGTCAACAATTGATAAAGAAAAATTTCAGTTCGTAAAACGTGACGATTTTGCCTCTGAAACAATTGATGCTCCTGCCTATTCATACTGGGGTTCTGTATTTAGACAATTTCTAAAGAAAAAATCAACCGTCTTTATGCTAGGAATTTTGGTTGCCATTATCTTGATGAGCTTTATTTACCCAATGTTCTCCGATTTTGATTTCAACGATGTAAGTAAGGTCAATGACTTTAGTGCTCGTTTTATCAAGCCCAATGCTGAACATTGGTTTGGTACAGATAGCAATGGTAAATCCTTGTTTGATGGGGTTTGGTTTGGTGCGCGTAATTCAATTCTTATCTCTGTAATTGCCACTTTTATCAACCTTGTAATTGGGGTTATTGTTGGTGGAATCTGGGGAATTTCAAAATCTGTAGACCGTGTCATGATGGAAGTTTATAACATTATTTCAAACATTCCATCTCTCTTGATTGTCATTGTCTTGACTTACTCAATCGGTGCTGGTTTTTGGAATCTGATTTTTGCCATGAGTGTGACAACTTGGATTGGGATTGCTTATATGATTCGTATCCAAATCATGCGTTACCGTGACTTGGAATACAACCTTGCTTCTCAAACACTTGGAACGCCAACCTTTAAAATCATCGTTAAAAACATCATGCCACAATTGGTATCTGTTATTGTTTCTACAATGACCTTGATGTTGCCAAGCTTCATCTCTTATGAAGCCTTCCTTTCCTTCTTTGGATTGGGATTGCCTGTAACAGTGCCAAGTTTGGGACGTTTGATCTCAGATTACTCACAAAACGTTACGACCAACGCTTACTTATTCTGGATTCCGTTGACAACCTTGATCTTGGTATCCCTATCTCTTTTCGTTGTTGGTCAAAACCTAGCGGATGCTAGTGATCCACGTACACATAGATAGGAGTAGACATGATAAAAGGAAAAGATGTAATTTTGACTGCTCGTGATATTGTCGTGGAATTTGACGTTCGTGACAAAGTTCTGACGGCTATCCGAGGAGTTTCTCTAGACTTGATTGAAGGAGAAGTTCTGGCCTTGGTAGGTGAGTCCGGTTCTGGTAAATCTGTTTTAACAAAAACCTTTACAGGGATGTTAGAAGACAATGGACGTATTGCCCAAGGAAGCATCGACTATCGTGGACAAGACTTGACCGCTCTAACTTCTAACAAGGAATGGGAGAAGATTCGTGGTGCTAAAATTGCGACTATCTTCCAAGACCCTATGACAAGTTTGGACCCAATCAATACAATCGGTAGCCAAATCACTGAAGTTATCATTAAACACCAAGGGAAAACAGCTAAGGAAGCCAAAGAGATGGCAATCGACTATATGAACAAGGTCGGAATCCCAGATGCTGAAAAACGTTTTGAAGAGTATCCTTTCCAATATTCTGGAGGGATGCGCCAACGTATCGTTATTGCGATTGCCCTTGCCTGTCGTCCAGATATCTTGATCTGTGACGAGCCAACAACGGCCCTTGACGTTACCATTCAAGCGCAAATCATTGATTTGCTTAAAACCTTGCAAAATGAGTACCACTTTACCATTATCTTTATCACCCATGACCTTGGTGTGGTAGCAAGTATTGCCGATAAGGTAGCGGTTATGTATGCTGGTGAAATTGTAGAATACGGAACTGTTGAGGAAGTCTTCTACGATCCACGTCATCCATATACTTGGAGTCTCTTGTCTAGCTTGCCTCAGCTTGCTGATGATAAAGGGGAATTGTACTCTATCCCAGGAACACCACCGTCTCTTTATACTGAGTTGAAAGGTGATGCCTTTGCCCTTCGGTCAGATTATGCGATGCAAATTGACTTTGAACAGAAAGCACCTCAGTTTTCAGTCACTGATACCCACTGGGCTAAGACTTGGTTGCTTCATGAGAATGCTCCTAAAGTTGAAAAACCTGGAGTCATTGCAGATTTGCATGACAAGATTCGTGATAAAATGGGCTTTGCTCATCTAGAAGACTAGGAGGAAGGAAATGTCTGAAAAATTAGTAGAAATTAAAGATTTAGAAATTTCCTTCGGTGAAGGAAGTAAGAAGTTTGTTGCGGTTAAAAACGCCAACTTCTTTATCAACAAGGGAGAAACCTTCTCTCTTGTTGGTGAGTCTGGTAGCGGGAAAACAACGATTGGTCGTGCCATTATTGGTCTAAATAATACTAGTAAAGGTGAGATCATCTTTGATGGTCATAAGATTAATGGGAAAAAATCTCATAAGGAATCATCAGACTTGATCCGTCGCATCCAGATGATTTTCCAGGACCCTGCAGCGAGCTTGAATGAGCGTGCAACAGTTGACTATATCATCTCTGAAGGTCTTTACAACTACCACTTGTTTAAAGATGAAGAAGATCGAAAAGAAAAAGTTCAAAAGATGATTCATGAAGTTGGACTTTTGAAAGAACACTTGACCCGCTATCCACATGAGTTTTCTGGTGGGCAACGCCAGCGTATCGGGATTGCCCGTGCCCTTGTGATGGAACCTGATTTCGTTATTGCGGATGAGCCAATTTCAGCCTTGGACGTATCAGTGCGTGCGCAAGTCTTGAACTTGCTCAAGAAGTTCCAAAAAGAGTTGGGCTTGACCTATCTCTTTATCGCGCATGACTTGTCAGTTGTTCGCTTTATCTCAGATCGTATCGCGGTTATCTATAAGGGAGTTATCGTCGAAGTGGCGGAGACAGAGGAGTTGTTTAACAATCCCGTCCACCCATACACTCAAGCACTTCTATCTGCTGTACCGATTCCAGATCCAATCTTGGAACGCAAGAAGGTCTTGAAAGTTTACGATCCTGACCAACATGACTATGAGACAGATAAGCCATCTATGGTAGAAATTCGTCCAGGTCACTATGTTTGGGCTAACCAAGCAGAACTTGCTCGTTACAAGAAAGTTCTTAAAGATTAAACAAATTAGGAGAGGACCGAAAGGTCTTCTCATTTTTAATAGAAAAATTCCCCTTCTACTAGCTTGTAAAAGGGGGATTGTATTGTAATTAACGTTTAGACCAGGTACGGTTCATAAAGAGCAGCAAAATTGGGTATATCTCTAAGCGACCTGCAATCATTGCAAAGGAGAGGAGGATTTTAGAGATGGGACTAAAGATGGCAAAACTCGAGGTTGTGCCTAGAATAGGTCCGATATTGTTAAAACAGCTGAAGACCGCACTGGTCACGACTAGAAAATCATTACTATCAAGACTGACGATAAAGATGAGAGAGAGAATGATCATCATATAGATAGCAAAATATTTAAGAATTTTGTGCTGGGTATCCTTATCAATCACAGTTTTATTGACGTGTAGAGTCAAAACACGGTGAGGGGATAAGGTGGACAAAATCTGATTTTTTGCGATTTTAGAGAGGATAAGTCCTCTGATCACCTTAAGACCACCTGCAGTTGAGCCAGCTGATCCACCGATTCCCATGAGGAAGAGGAGGATAAATTGGGAGAAGAGGGGCCAGTTGGTAATATCTCCGTAACCAAAACCTGTTGTTGTGATGATATTGGAAACTTGGAAGAAGGCCATTTCAACACTTTTAGAGACACCTTGGTAGAGGTGGAGCGTATTAAGCGTAATCAAGCCGGTAGAAACTAGGACAATGATGATATATGCTCGTAGTTCTTCATCTCCAAAGAAAGCCTTAACCCGACGGAGCATGAGGTAGTAGTAGAGATTGAAGTTAACTCCAAAAACCAGAACTCCGATACTAACTAGATAGGTGATGAGTGAGCTACCATAGTGGGCAATTCCGTCGTTATAGACGGTAAAGCCCCCAGTTCCTGCCGTTCCCATAGCGATGACAAAACTATCATAGAGAGGCATGCCTGCTAGGTAGTAGATAACCACAAAAAGGGAGAAGAGAGCCAGATAAAGCAGATAGAGGATCTGGGCAGTGTTTTTTAGTTTGGATACGACCTTACCAAAGACAGGACCAGGGACCTCAGCCTTCATCACCTCCAAGTGACTATTCTTGGCATTGTCCATAATGGCAAGTGCAAAGACGAGTACCCCCATCCCTCCAATCAAGTGGGTGAAACTTCTCCAGAAGAGGAGGGAACGAGTAAGAATGGAAACATCTGTTAGGATAGTTGCTCCTGTAGTCGTAAATCCAGAGCTGATTTCAAAGAAGGCATCAATGACGCTTGGGATTTGTCCTGAAAAGACAAAGGGGAGGCCACCAAAGAAAGACCATAGAATCCAACAGAGAGCAACAATTAAGACCCCTTCCTTGGCATAAATCCGCTGATTTTTCGGTTTCCGTAAAACGCCTAGACCACCGAGAAGGACTAAAATTCCAATCGTAGAAAAGAGAGCGATAAATACTTGACTGGATTCTTGGTAATAGATCGCTACACTAACAGGAACTAAGAGAAGAACAGCCTCAATCAAGAGAAGTTTTGAGAGGAGGTAACGAATCATACTTTTATTCATTTTTTACCTCTCAATCAAATCATAAATTTTGGTGATATTTGGCAATAAGGTCGTCACGAGTAACTTGTCTCCCACCTCAAGCATATCCTCTCCAGTAGGGAAGATTGTTTTTCCTTTTCGGATAATGGCTGCAATGAGAACCCCTTTTTTCAATTTCAACTGTGATAGAGGTTTGGCAGTCATTTTATTAGCTTCCTTGATTTGGAATTGGAGAGTTTCAATTTGACCATTTGCGAGATGGTGCATGGCTTGAAGATCTGAATACTGAGCGTTTACTCGACCACGGATAAAGTGCATAATGGTATCCACTGCGATGCTTTTTGGTGTGATGATACTCGAAAAATCAGGCGCGTGGATAATCTCTAGAAGGCTTGTTCGGTTGACCTTGGTGATATTCTTATGGACGCCAACTCGGTCAAGAAACATTGAGGTGATGATATTTTCCTCATCAACCCCAGTTAAGGTTGCGACTGCATCATAGTGGGGAGCACTTTCTTCCAGCAAAATGTCTTTTGCAGTTCCATCCCCTTGGACAATATAGAGATTGGGGAACTTTTCGCTGAAGAAACGAGCTCTTTCAGGATTGATCTCGATGACCTTGGTATCAATGCGACTGTCTTTTAAAATGCCGAGTAGATAATAAGCGATCTTTCCAGCTCCAACGATAAGCAAGCTTTTCACTGCACGAGATTTAAAATAGTTATGGAAAAGCATCATATCTACGCGATTTCCTGTAACAAAAATCCTATCCTTGTCTTGGATAATAACATCACCGCTTGGAATCATCAGTTGATGATCTCTCTCCATAGCACAGACAATGACATTCCCAAACTTTCTACGGAAGTCAGAGATTGGCATTTGACAAAGACCGCTAGAATCCTTGACAACAAACTCCATGAGACTGACCCGACCTCCAGCAAATCGTTCGACAGAGAGGGCATTAGGGAAATCAATGATATTTGAGATCGCACGCGCTGCCAGGAGCTCTGGATTAACAATAAGTGAAAATCCAAGAATATTTTTCTCTTTAAAATAGGCATTAGAGTATTCAGGATTTCGAACCCGAACGATGGTTTCTTTAGCGCCCATTTTTTTAGCAAGTACCGCTGAAATCATATTCACTTCATCGTGTTCGGTTAGGGCGATAAAGATATCGCACTCTTGAACACTGGCTTGCTCCAAGATGGCAAAGTCAGCCCCATTTCCAAGGAGACCTATGATATCATAGCGACTGACAATGTGATTGAGGACAGCCTCATCTTGTTCGATGAGGACAACGTCATGGTTTTCTGCAACCAGTGAACGACAGAGGGCGAAACCAACTTTCCCTCCACCAACGAGGACAATTTTCATATAAAAAACCTACTTTTTCATGATGTAACTATCATACCCTTTTTTAGCAAAAAATGCACTTGCTAAGGCGATTTTTAAGGGAAGAAAGGCCTTTTTCACGTTTTGAAGATACATTTGCTTAATTTCTATAACGATGTCTCCGATTTGAAGTGATTTGGCTCTTTTACTATACCTTTTCAGAAAGGGAATGACCAAACATGAAAATATCATCAAAAAAAGTAAAAAAATCAAGTCATTTCTATTGACAATGATTCTGAAAGTGTTATACTAAGAAAGTAGTTTCGCTGATTTACTTCAAACCTGTTGTGAGGTAAGTTAACGATGCCTTAACCACGCTGTTTGCTGAGCTTGACTCCGGGCAGTGTGGCTATTTTTTTGCAATGATAAAAGGAAGCCAGTCATGACAAATCACATTGTATTATTTGAACCTCAGATTCCACAAAATACAGGTAACATTGCGCGTACTTGCGCTGCGACCAATTCTCCCCTCCACATCATCAAGCCTATGGGCTTTCCTATCGATGATCGCAAGATGAAGCGGGCTGGTTTGGACTACTGGGATAAGTTAGAGATTTATTTTTATGACAGTTTGGAAGATTTCATGTCTCAGATGAAAGGGCAAGTCTACCTGATTTCGAAATTTGCAGAAAAGGTCTATTCTGAGGCAAATTTGGCAAGCGGTGAAGATCAGTATTTTCTCTTCGGACGTGAGGATAAGGGTTTGCCAGAGGACTTTATGCGTGAACATCCAGAGAAGGCTCTCCGTATTCCTATGAATGATGAACATGTCCGTAGCCTCAATGTGTCTAATACGGTCTGCATGATTGTCTATGAGGCTCTTCGTCAACAAAATTTTGCTGGTTTAGAGCTCGTTCACACCTATGAAGCGGATAAATTGAAATAAACAAAATGCTTGCACTTGCAAGCGTTTTTTGTTATGATAAAGGGGTCTTCAGGGCTGGGTGAGATTCCCGACCGGCGGTGACTTTAACTAGCTATTTTGGCTTACTCTTCGTTGTCTTGTCTCGATATACTTAAGTATTATCTTCGACTGCGACGCCTAGATTAATCCAAAAAAATCTTAGTTAAAGAAGTCCGCGAGCGCAAGCTGATGTGGTGCGATTCCACAACCGACAGTATAGTCTGGATGGGAGAAGACGAAAGAATGGCTTTGTCTGTTCTGATGAGTTTATAGATGAATTGCAACCGCTTGCTCAACAGAGTGAGAGGGAACTTTTGGGATATAAAAAGTGAGAATAGATAGAGGAATCCTTTCCAACTTCTTCTGATTTTATAGAAAATTGGAGGAACCTGTTATGACAAACACACGTCGACTTTCGACCATTGCGATTTTATCAGCCATTTCATTTGTGCTGATGTACTTTGACTTTCCGCTCTTGCCAGCGGCAACCTTCCTCAAGATCGAGTTTAGTATCTTGCCAGTCCTTTTGGGTTTGGTGGTGATGGATTTGCCAGCTGCTTTAGGCATTCTCTTGCTTCGCTCACTCTTGAAGTTGCTTCTGAATAGCCAAGGAGTGAATACCTACATTGGCTTGCCAATGAATATCGTAGCCTTGGGAGTTTTTGTTATCGTCTTTGGTTTGATTTGGAAAAAGGAACGCAGCACCCTTCGTTTCCTACTGGCATCTCTGGCGGGAACTATTGGATTGACTGCTGCCATGTTGGTTCTCAACTATGTCTATGCGGTTCCTTTATACGCGCAGTTTGCCAACTTTGATATTAGAGAAATTATAGGACTTTCTAACTACTTGATGACCATGGTTTTACCTTTTAACCTGATTGAAGGTTTAATCTTTGCCGTTTCATTCTGGTTGTTATACGTCCTCTTGAAACCAACCTTAAAACATTATGAGAGATAAACAAACATTTTTAATGAAGGGCAGTTTTGCCCTTTTACTTTTCGTCCTTCTTGGCTATATGGTTAAGTTCTATCCTGAAACGCTGGTCGGTTTTGATCAACCGCTTCAGACTGCCCTTCGTGGGGACTTGCCAGATTATTTAACGGTTCTGTTCCGTGCCCTTACGCATTTGATTGATATCCCAGTAATCATTACCTGGGTTGCCATCGCAGCCTTTATCTTTTATCGTAAGCAGTGGAAGATAGAAAGCTACTTCATGGCGGGCAATCTAGCCTTAGCCGGTCTTTTGATTGTGACCTTTAAAAATATTTACCAGCGCCCACGACCAGCTATCTTACACTTGGTAGAGGAGAAGGGATTTTCCTTCCCAAGCGGGCATTCTCTGGCAGTGACGCTGATGGTAGGGACTTTGATTGTCATTCTCAGTCAACGGATTAAAGATCCGGTTTTGAGAAAAATTGTGCAAATCGTCCTTGGGGTCTACCTAGTCAGTGTGCTGCTATCTCGGGTCTATCTGGGAGTTCACTATCCATCAGATGTTCTTGCCAGTTTCTGTGTGGGCTTGGGAGTCTTGTTTATCGAATTTCCTTTCTATGACAAGCTTCGCTTCCAATGGCGATTTAAAGGCAAGCAGAAGTGAGCATCAAATTCCTTTGAGGAAAAAGAAATGAAAGTCAATATAACAGATCTCCATCCGACTCAACTATACTTATCAGAAAAGAAGTTACAAGATATCCAGATGCTTTATCAGTCGGTAGAAATAATCAATGTTGCTCCAATCAGTGTTCTTGCATTCGGAGACTGCTTGTTGATTACAGACGGGCATCACAGGGCTTATCAGGCTTTATTGGCAGGTAGGGATACGATTTCTGCTGAGTGGGATAGAGATGGTGGCGATGAACTGTATTATCTCTATGCGCAAGCTTGTGAGGAAAGAAAGATTTACTCTGTTCTGGATTTAAAAAATCATATCGTATCTCAAGATGAGTATGAAGCAAAATGGTATAACTGGTGTGATGGTTTTAATCAAGCAGCAACTCTTTTATTGAAAAGGAAAGCAGGTGAAACAGATCCTACAAATAGGTAATGCATTGTGTCTTGTTCCTTTTTATATTGAAATTAGTCTAATCTAACTTGTTTTTTAACTAAAAATCTGATAAACTAAGTAGTAATTGAATAGGAATCCGCAAGACTAGTAACTCAAGGGAAGTATATCAGGGAGGAGAGCCGTGACTGCAAGCTCTCTATATGAAAGCTGGGTGAATTCACTTGCGCATGGATTTAGAAATGAAGGTCTGACTTGTCAGATGAAAACGGATGGTACCGCGTGTCAACGCTCCGAGTGGAGTTTTTGGCATGTGGTTTTCTTTTTATCTACGAGAGACTGATGGAGGAATTATGTCAACTATTGAAGAACAATTAAAAGCGCTTCGCGAAGAAACGCTGGCTAGCTTGAAGCAGATTACTGCTGAAAATGAAAAAGAGATGCAAGACTTGCGTGTCTCTGTCCTTGGTAAAAAAGGTTCCCTTACGGAAATCCTCAAAGGGATGAAGGATGTCTCTGCTGAGATGCGTCCAATCATCGGGAAACACGTTAATGAAGCGCGTGATGTTTTGACAGCGGCTTTTGAAGAAACAGCTAAGCTCTTGGAAGAAAAGAAAGTAGAAGCTCAACTAGCAAGTGAGAGCATCGATGTAACACTTCCAGGTCGCCCAGTTGCGACTGGTCACCGTCACGTTTTGACACAAACCAGTGAAGAAATCGAAGATATTTTCATTGGGATGGGTTACCAAGTCGTGGATGGTTTTGAAGTAGAGCAAGACTACTACAACTTCGAGCGTATGAACCTTCCAAAAGATCACCCAGCTCGCGATATGCAGGATACTTTCTACATCACAGAAGAAATCTTACTCCGTACTCACACGTCACCAGTTCAGGCGCGTGCTATGGATGCTCATGATTTTTCAAAAGGTCCTTTGAAGATGATCTCACCAGGACGTGTGTTCCGTCGTGATACGGACGATGCAACCCATAGTCACCAGTTCCACCAAATCGAAGGCTTGGTTGTTGGGAAAAACATCTCTATGGCAGACCTTCAAGGAACGCTTCAGTTGATCGTCCAAAAGATGTTCGGTGAAGAACGTCAGATCCGTTTGCGTCCATCTTATTTCCCATTCACAGAGCCATCTGTTGAGGTGGATGTTTCCTGCTTCAAGTGTGGTGGAGAAGGCTGTAACGTATGTAAGAAAACAGGTTGGATTGAGATTATGGGGGCCGGTATGGTTCACCCACGTGTCCTTGAAATGAGTGGAATCGATGCGACTGTTTATTCTGGATTTGCCTTTGGTCTTGGACAAGAGCGTGTCGCTATGCTCCGCTACGGAATCAATGATATCCGTGGGTTCTACCAAGGCGATGTCCGCTTCTCAGAACAGTTTAAATAATGATTAGAAAAGTAGAAAAGGCAGATATTGGGGCGTTGTCCAAAATTGCCAAACAAACCTTTCGTGAAACATTTGCTCATGATAATACGGAAGAGCAGTTACAGGAATACTTTGAAAAGACTTATAGTCTCAGAGTTTTGTCAACTGAGTTGGAAAATCCAGATTCCGAAACCTATTTCATTATGCATGAAGAGGAGATAGCTGGTTTTCTCAAAGTCAACTGGGGAAGTGCTCAGACTGAGAGAAAATTAGAGGATGCTTTTGAAATTCAACGCCTCTATGTGCTACAAAAATTCCAAGGATTTGGACTAGGTAAGCAACTGTTTGAATTCGCTCTTGAACTTGCTACCAAAAATAGTTTTTCCTGGGCTTGGTTAGGTGTTTGGGAGCATAATACAAAAGCTCAAGCGTTTTATAACCGATATGGTTTTGAGAAATTTAGCCAACATAGTTTTATGGTTGGTCAAAAAGTAGATACAGATTGGTTACTGAAAAAGAAATTAAGGTAAGAAGAGGATTCTTCTATTGAAATGATAGGAAAGGAAAAGAACTAGAGTGGCAACTGTCATTCTGGAGAACTAAATTATGCTTGTATCTTATAAATGGTTAAAAGAATTGGTGGACATTGATGTGCCATCACAAGAGTTGGCTGAAAAAATGTCAACTACAGGGATTGAGGTCGAAGGTGTGGAATCACCTGCTGCTGGTCTCTCAAAAATTGTCGTCGGTGAGGTCTTGTCTTGCGAAGATGTGCCAGAAACTCACCTCCATGTTTGTCAGGTTAACGTTGGCGAAGAAGAAGCACGTCAAATCGTTTGTGGTGCACCGAATGTGCGTGCTGGTATTAAGGTTATGGTGGCTCTTCCAGGAGCTCGTATTGCTGACAATTACAAGATTAAAAAAGGGAAAATCCGTGGCTTAGAGTCACTTGGAATGATCTGTTCACTTGGTGAATTAGGTATTTCTGACTCAGTTGTACCAAAGGAATTCGCAGATGGTATTCAAATCTTGCCTCAAGATGCTGTTCCTGGGGACGAAGTCTTTTCTTACCTAGACTTGGATGATGAAATCATCGAACTTTCTATCACACCAAACCGTGCAGACGCTCTATCTATGCGTGGAGTAGCGTACGAAGTGGCAGCCATCTATGACAAGGCAGTCAACTTTAAAGAATTCAGTTTAATAGAAACAAATGAAGCTGCAGCAGATGCCCTTTCTGTCAGCATTGAAACAGACAAGGCGCCTTACTATGCAGCCCGTATCTTGGACAATGTGACCATCGCACCAAGTCCACAATGGTTGCAAAACCTTCTTATGAATGAAGGGATTCGTCCTATCAACAACGTTGTAGACGTGACCAACTATATCCTGCTCTACTTTGGTCAGCCTATGCATGCCTTTGACTTGGATACCTTTGAAGGGACTGACATCCGTGTGCGTGGAGCGCGTGCTGGTGAAAAATTAGTGACCTTGGACGGTGAAGAACGTGACTTGGAAACAAATGACCTAGTCATTACTGTCGCAGACAAGCCAGTAGCCCTTGCAGGTGTTATGGGTGGTCAAGCAACAGAAATCTCTGAAAATTCTAGTCGTGTTGTCCTTGAAGCGGCTGTTTTCAATGGCAAATCGATTCGCAAGACTAGCGGACGCCTCAATCTGCGTTCTGAATCATCTTCTCGCTTTGAAAAAGGCATCAATGTGGCAACTGTTAACGAAGCCCTTGATGCGGCAGCGAGCATGATTGCTGATCTTGCAGGTGCGACGGTGCGTAAGGGCATCGTTTCAGCAGGAGCGCTTGATACTTCTGATGTAGAAGTTTCTTCGACTCTGGCTGACGTTAACCGCGTCCTTGGTACGGAGCTTTCATATGCTGATGTGGAAGATGTCTTCCGTCGTCTTGGCTTTGGCCTTTCTGGCAATGCAGAAAGCTTTACAGTCAGCGTTCCACGTCGTCGTTGGGATATCACCATCGAAGCGGACCTCTTTGAAGAAATCGCTCGTATCTATGGTTATGATCGCTTGCCAACTAGTCTTCCAAAAGATGACGGTACAGCTGGCGAATTGACTGCGACACAAAAATTGCGTCGCCAAGTTCGTACCATCGCTGAAGGAGCAGGTTTGACAGAAATCATTACCTACGCTCTGACAACGCCTGAAAAAGCAGTTGAGTTCACAGCTCAACCAAGTAACCTTACAGAACTCATGTGGCCAATGACAGTGGACCGTTCTGTCCTCCGCCAAAATATGGTCTCAGGTATCCTTGATACAGTTGCTTACAACGTAGCGCGTAAGAACAAAAACTTGGCCCTTTACGAGATTGGAAAAGTCTTTGAACAAACAGGCAATCCAAAAGAAGAATTACCAAACGAAATCAACAGTTTTGCCTTTGCCTTAACAGGCTTGGTTGCAGAAAAAGATTTCCAAACGGCAGCAGTTCCAGTTGATTTCTTCTATGCTAAGGGAATCCTTGAAGCGCTCTTTACTCGCTTGGGACTAGAAGTGACTTATACAGCAACAGCTGAGATTGCAAGTCTCCATCCAGGACGTACAGCCGTGATTTCACTCGGCGACCAAGTTCTTGGTTTCCTTGGCCAAGTGCATCCAGTCACTGCCAAGGCCTACGATATTCCAGAAACGTATGTAGCTGAGCTCAACCTTTCCGCCATCGAAGCTGCCCTTCAACCAGCTGCTCCATTTGTAGAAATCACTAAATTCCCAGCAGTCAGTCGTGACATGGCTCTACTCCTCAAGGCAGAAGTCACTCATCAAGAAGTTGTAGACGCTATCCAAGCTGGAGGCGTGAAACGTTTGACAGATATCAAACTCTTTGACGTCTTCTCAGGCGAAAAACTGGGAGTTGGCATGAAGTCAATGGCCTATAGCTTGACCTTCCAAAATCCAGAAGATAGCTTAACAGACGAAGAAGTCGCACGCTATATGGAAAAAATCCAAGCATCACTCGAAGAAAAAGTGAATGCAGAAGTGCGTTAATAGTCTAAAATCCATCCCTCGGGGTGGATTTTTAGTTTCAAAAGGACAGTTCAGAAGAGAAAAGCGATAGTTGAGGAGGAAGCCATCTCAGAAAGTCTTTAATGAGTTATACTAAAGCTATCGCTGAAGCACTTAAATTTATTAGAGATAGGATACTTTTGCTATTTATAATCCGATAAAATGGACATAAATCGTTGTAAAGGCTATCAAAAAGGAGTATAATAAGTGCAACATATCTCGGAGGTGGAAAATGTTAGAAGTAAGAAATCTAGAGAAAAGTTTCGGTCCCAAGCAAGTCTTGTTTGGTGTCGATTTTCAGGCAAGTCCAGGAAGGATTCTGGGCTTGGTCGGGAAGAATGGTGCTGGGAAAACAACGATTTTCCACAGTATGTTGAAATTTTTGGAGTATCAAGGAGAGATCAGTCTGGATGGGCAGGAGATTCGTCAGGAAACCTATGCACGGATTGGTTATCTGCCTGAGGAACGCAGTCTCATGCCCAAGTTGACAGTCCTTGAGCAAGTTCGCTACCTGGCGACTCTAAAAGGTATGGATGCTAAGGAAGTCAAGGAAAAACTCCCTCAATGGATGGAAAAATTGGAAGTGAAGGGCAAATTGACCGACAAAATCAAGAGCCTCTCCAAAGGGAATCAGCAGAAAATTCAGCTGATTATCACCCTAATCCATGAGCCAGACTTGATTATCTTGGATGAGCCTTTTAGTGGTTTGGATCCAGTCAATACTGAGTTGCTCAAGCAGGTCATCTTAAAAGAGAAAGAGCGCGGTGCAATCATTATCTTTTCTGACCATGTCATGACCAACGTTGAGGAACTTTGCGATGATATTCTGATGATTCGTGACGGGCGTGTGGTCTTGCATGGACCAGTTCAGGATGTCCGTAATCAATATGGGAAAACACGTCTCTTTGTTTCAAGTGAACAAAGCAAGGAAGAATTGGAAAAACTTCCTCACGTCAAACAGGTGAGCTTGACCAAGCAAGGTAGTTGGAAATTGATCCTAGATGATGAAAGTGCTGGAAGGGAACTCTTCCCCATCCTCACTCAAGGTCAATATATTGCGACCTTTGACCAACAGGCTCCAACAATCGATGAAATCTTTAAACTAGAATCAGGGGTGGAAGTATGAGAAATATGTGGGTTGTAATGAAGGAAACCTATCTTCGACATGTCAAGTCGTGGAGTTTCTTCTTTATGGTGATTTCGCCGTTCCTCTTTTTAGCCTTATCTGTAGGAATCGGCTTTCTCCAAGGGTCTTCTATGGCCAAGAATAGCAAGATAGCAGTAGTAACAACTGTGCCATCTGTGGAAGAAGGGCTCAAGGGTACCAATGGTATCAACTTTGATTATAAGGATGAAGCCAGTGCCCAGGCTGCTATCAAGGATGAGAAAATCAAGGGTTACCTAACCATTGACCAAGAGGACAGTGTCCTCAAGGCCGTCTATCATGGTGAAACTTCTCTTGAAACAGGCATCAAACTAGCAGTAACCAATAAGTTAAACGAACTGCAATACCAACTCAATCGTTCGGCAGCCAATTTGTCTCAAGAACAGGAAAAACGTCTGAGTCAAACCGTTGATTTTACTGAGAAGATTGATGAATCTAAGGAAAACAAAAAAATTGTTCAAACCATTGCTGCCGCAGGGCTTGGCTTCTTCCTTTATATGATTTTGATTACCTATGCTAGTGTCACTGCTCAGGAAGTGGCTAGCGAGAAAGGAACCAAAATCATGGAGGTGGTCTTCTCTAGTATCCGAGCAAGTCATTATTTCTACGCTCGCATGCTGGCTCTGCTTCTTGTGATTTTGACTCATATTGGCATTTACGTCGTGGGTGGGCTGGCTGCTATTCTGCTCTTTAAAGATATCCCTATCTTGGCACAATCTGGAATTTTAAATCATCTAGGAGAGGCCTTCTCGCTCAATACCTTATTGTTTGTCTTGGTTAGTCTCTTTATGTACGTTGTTTTAGCAGCCTTCCTAGGCTCTATGGTTTCTCGCCCTGAGGATTCAGGAAAGGCCTTGTCGCCATTGATGATCTTGATTATAGCAGGATTTGTCGGTGTGACCTCTCTAGGTGTTGCTGGGGACAATTTAGTTCTGAAAATTGGTTCCTATATTCCTTTCATCTCGACCTTCTTTATGCCATTTAGAGCTATAAATGGGTATGCCAGTGGTCTGGAAGCTTGGATTTCGCTTGCCATAACGGTTGTTTTTGCAGTCACTGCAACAGCCTTTATCGGACGCATGTATGCTAGTCTAGTCCTTCAAACAGATGATTTGGGAATCTGGAAAACCTTTAAACGTGCCTTAGCTTATAAATAGGAAAGCCTCGCAAAAGCGAGGTTTTTCTAGATGTTAAACACTGAAATCGGCAAAAATATTTTTCATATCTATTGACTTTTAGTAGTGAAATTTGGTATGATAGTAGACGGTATTGTTTACCCCATTTGTAAGGCCCCGGAACCTTTCAAATACCCCGCGGACCGGAACATCCGCCCTGTAAACAAAAACGATATTCATATAGGAGAAATCATGAACAAAACTACATTCATGGCTAAACCAGGCCAAGTAGAACGCAAATGGTACGTTGTTGACGCAACTGATGTACCTCTTGGACGCCTTTCAGCAGTTGTTGCTAGCGTACTTCGCGGAAAAAACAAACCAACATTCACACCACACACTGATACAGGTGACTTCGTAATCGTTATCAATGCTGAAAAAGTTAAATTGACTGGTAAAAAAGCAACTGATAAGATCTACTACACTCACTCAAACCACCCAGGTGGATTGAAACAAATCTCTGCTGGTGAACTTCGTTCTAAAAATGCAGTACGTTTGATCGAAAAATCAGTTAAAGGTATGCTTCCACACAATACTCTTGGTCGCGCTCAAGGTATGAAATTGAAAGTATTCGTTGGAGCTGAGCACACTCACGCTGCACAACAACCAGAAGTTCTTGATATTTCAGGACTTATCTAAGGAAAGGAACAATAAAGTATGTCACAAGCACAATATGCAGGTACTGGACGTCGTAAAAACGCTGTTGCACGCGTTCGCCTTGTTCCAGGAACTGGTAAAATCACTGTTAACAAAAAAGATGTTGAAGAGTACATCCCACACGCTGACCTTCGTCTTGTTATCAACCAACCATTCGCAGTTACTTCAACTGTAGGTTCATACGACGTTTTCGTTAACGTTGTAGGTGGTGGATACGCTGGTCAATCAGGAGCTATCCGTCACGGTATCGCTCGTGCCCTTCTTCAAGTAGACCCAGACTTCCGCGATTCATTGAAACGCGCAGGACTTCTTACACGTGACTCACGTAAAGTTGAACGTAAGAAACCAGGTCTTAAGAAAGCTCGTAAAGCATCACAATTCTCAAAACGTTAATCAATACGATTATATCAACGTTTACAGACATTCAAGAATTTTCTCTTGGATGTCTTTTTTGTTTCAAAAATCTAAAGTTCACCCCAAAATTCACCCCATATTCACCCCATCAATTTTTTAAGCTACGAAATGCAATATCACCTACGGTCTGATTAACTTTATCTTTAGTGTTGACGTAGGTCTTTGTAATTTCCTTGTCACTATGGGTTAGCGCTTCAGAAATTTCCTCAAGCGAAACTCCAGCTAATTTTGCTAGAGTGGCACCTGTGTGTCTCAATTTATGAGGAGATGCAGGAGCTAATTCGGGATGTCTATGTCTAACTGATTTCATTCTATAGTTCAGATAGTCGACATGGAGGGGAAGATTAATGTTATTAGTCCGATTATTATATGTAAAAACAAACTGTTTTTGTGTTTGCCTCAGTCCAAAAAGTTTGAGTTCTTCTTGTTGTTTAACTTTCCAATTTGCTAGAAGCTCCATTAATTCCGTTGGTGCTTTAAAAAGAGTTTTTTTGTTTCCTTTAGTTGATTTTACATTACCAAAACGATCTAAAGCTTGTTCTATAAGTATTTCTCCGGTTGAAAAATTGATGTGTTTCCATTGCAAAGCATAACTTTCTGATTTTCGGTCAGATAAAAAGAAGGTAGTATAAAAGAGAGTGTAGTCTTTTAGGTCAATGATTCCTTCCTTTAAATCAGTGTCAAAAGCTTGTAACCATAATTTTAGCTCCTCTTTATCGAGAGAAAGATCTTCTTCACGTTTACTCTCTTTAAGGAGAATTTTTTTATTTGCTTTAATTCTACTAATTGTTTTTCGGAGTTTATTTGATGGAATATATTCAAGCTCCTCAGCCCAATCGAAAACAGAATTTACATAGCTCCTAATTACCTTGAAATTAGCATAACTATTTGCCTTTGGAGTAAGTAGTGATAGTACAAGTTGTTTATTATTAATCAAATGTTCTATTGAGTAATTACCTAAAATTGGAATGATATGAAGCCTAAATATATTTTCTGTTTGAAATACTGTTGCCTTAGTAGGAGGTTTTAGTGTAGTGGTAGTTTGACCTGCTTTGTATGGTTCCAGCCAAATATCTTTATAAAAGTCTTTGAATAAGATATTACCTTTGTTATTTGAATTAACAGGGACTCTACCCAATCTAGCATTCTCAATATCAATAGTTAACTTTATTTCAGCTTCTTTAGCTTCTCTTCGGGTTTTAAACCGTTTCTCATATCGTCTTCCTAACCCCAGTTTTCCCTGGACTTCATCAGGTATATACACCCTAAGTCTATATGATCCATTATTTGTTTTAGAAATACCCATTTTTTCTCCTTATGCGCTGATTTCTAATCGTGTCATCCATTGATTTATACTATCCTTGTTGAAACGAATAGACTTTCCAATTCGAATATAGGGTAGCCCCATTGCGATCCAAATATCTAAGGTATTATTAGATATTCCTAAATAATTGCAAGTCTGCTTTTTATTCAAGAAGGGGCTGTCTACTCCAATATCCTCTTTAAAGTGATGGATTTCATCTTTGATTAGTGTTGCAATCATTTGCTGAATTTCTTGAGTTTGTTCTTCGGGTAGTTGTACTAACATATTTTCTCCTTTCTATTTTCCAATTACATAAGTAAACTGTTTTGCTGTCTCTGCATCAAAAGTTCTATAAGATATAATCCCAAGCCCCTTATAGTTACTTTCAGAGATTAAAATGGAACCGTCTGATTTTACTTGTTCCACAAAGGCTACGTGTCCATATATTGGGTCAGCGCCAGCTTGACTCGATGAGAAGGATAAGGCAGAGTGTTCGGTTGGTGTATTTGTAGTTGTATAACCTGGTTTTTCCATCCATTGATTACCATTCCCCATATAAGGGTCAAAGCTGACACCAACTTCTTTTCCACGGTTATAGACAAACCAAGTACATTGCCCCCATGGATAAGAGCTTGCAATATAGTTAGTAGTATCAATAGCTTGGGTAAGACTATATCCTTCAGGAACATCGCTTGAAGTAACACCGCCACCGTCTCTTGTTTTACCTGTAGTTTGTTTAGGTGCTTCTGGGGTTCCTCCGTTTTCATCAATGTAAGTATCCAGTTTTTGCATGGTTTCAGCTCTTCTTTTTCCTGAACCAGAAGTATCTGTAAAGTAGACCCCTCCATCAACGGCAGTATTCAAAGTGCCAGAAGCTAACTTCTTTGCCTTGTCGTCTTGGATTTTGAAGGTTTGATTTTTATTGCCAATGATAGTTTGTTGGGTAAGAGCGACTACGGCAACCTCATCATTGAAGTTATTGGCATTTTCAGGATTGGAGTCAAAAGCTCCATATCCAAACATATTGGCTCCTGGATTTGTCGCAACCCCAGCAGTTCCTAGTGAACTTTCATTCAATGCGATCGCAAGTATCGCTCGAACATCTAGATTTGACTTGGCTTCCCACTCTAGCAATTTTGTCCCATTGATGCGACTTGAATCATAGTTGATTCCTAGAGTTTTTAGGAATCCATCTAATTGCGAAGCCTTGATTCCGTAACGATGAACTAATAGATTATGTGTGTAGGCGTCCCCGTCTGACCAGTGTTCAGAATAGGTAACTCCATTTTGAATGTTGGAATTTCCACCAATGGATCCCCCAGCCATGGCAGAGGCAAGAATGAGAATAACAAGAATCGGCATGAGTAGAGGGAGGAGACCAAGGATGAGAAACCATTTGATTTTTTTCATAAACCCTCCTCTTCTTAATAACGAATATAGGCAGTAAAGAGTACTGTTCCAAAACGCCATTTGGCATCTAAGACAATTGTATGTGCTTTTACTTGGGAGATAATCATTTCTCTTTCAGTATCCTTTACTGGAAATAAAAGAAGGAAATCGACTGAGCGTTTTCCTTCTTGATAGGCTTGATAGAGTGTATCTTCTAGAACTCTTGGGAATGAGGTTTTAGAACGAATTTTTGTGTTCATTTGCTTCTCCTCGTAATTGGTTTAGTCTCTCGGTTAGTCTGTTTCTGCGTTCAATATTAGCCTTGATTTTATCATCCCTTGTCATAGTTTTTCTGTATGCACGGGTAAAGGCGTTTGAACCTTGCGCTTTAAACATGGATTGAGGATCTTTGTAATCTTCTAGTTTTGCCTCTATACGATTGATACGGTATTGCTTGATAGGAGAAATCCATTCTTCCTTGAGAGTTTCAAATTCTTCTTCTGGGGTGACTTTTTCATTGTTTGGTTGCGAAATTGGTGCAAAGTTAGACGAAAGTGTTTTTCCTTGTTGTTTCGTGCTATGCTGAACCCTAGGATATAATTTAGCCCCATCTTCTTGTACTTGCTCTGTTTCTATGGGTGGTAAATGCTCTTCCTCATCTGGTTGCTTGCTAGTAAAGAATGACCCAACTTGTTGGAATTGGCTCCTTGCATTCATGACTGCCCCAACTCCGTATCCAGCACTAGAAAGGACAAAATTACCTAGTCCTTGAGCAGATGAAAGAGCCTTAGTTGGTACTTGTGAAGCTAATTCCTTTGTTTGGCTAACCGTTTCTGTGACCTTGTTTCCGATATCATTTGCTACCATACGAGCTTTAGAACCAAGAACAAACTGAATAATTTCTGCCTTGTATTTCCAAAGGAGGAAAAAAATCATGGCTTTAGAAGCAACAGAAACTAAGAGTTTAAAGACGAGTCCAAAAAGTAGGAGAGAAGGGAGAGTCTTCAAAATATCATCGAAGCCAGACGTTACCAAGTTTTCAACTAATTGTTCAATGTAAAAGATGAATAGTGTTAAGAGGCTAGTAATTGCTGGAAAAGCTAAGCCCGAAAACATGACTTTAAGAACCCCAAAAATCAAATCCTGCATCCGAGGAATAAAGGAAACAAGAAGAGCAATTGGGAATAATAAAATCATCATGAGAACTAGAACTTGAGCAAGGATATTTAGAATTTGAATCAATATAACTGGGATAGCTAAAACAATGGCTTCTACAATTTTAAAGATGATATAAAACATACGAATAAAGATGAAGTCAGGCATCGCAGAAACCCAGCGGTTCTTTTCGCCATCTTCATTAGCACCATTTCCGATTTTATCTAGATAGTCAGAGCGCTCTTTCGCTTTTACTGCTGTAAAGTTTCCGTTTGAATCAGAAGTACCTAATACTTTACTATTATCAAATTCCTCTTCTTTTCCATCTTGACTATTCCTGTATTTGCCGTTTTCTTGACCAGTGTTTACAAAGATATAGGCTTTATAGGAAGTTTCAGCAATATAGCTATCAGCCATTGAATCGCCAATTTTGATTGACTTATTTTTATCATAGTTGACTTCAATTTTGGAAATTTTTGAGGAGACATCTTTTGAAACATTGTGGATGGTATCAAGCAGATAAAGTCCGCCTGAAGTTCCTGCGATTGTTCCAAAGTAGCTAAATCCTAAGAGAATTACTAAACAGACATGAAGTACCGTTCTTGAGAAACTCCCTTTAGAAAAGAAGTATTGATAAAATAGATAAATCCCAAGAATAAGTAAGGACATTGAAATGAGGGAATCTTTTCCAACTCCGTTAGTGGTTGAAGTCGTGAATCCCTCCCAGATAGAACTTGCACCGTTAAAGACATAGGTCTTGTAGGCGGAGTAGAGATCCACTTGTTCTAAGATACGAATGAGAAGAGAGAAGAAACCGACAATGGCATTGAGCAGGAAAAAGAAAAAATTGACGAAGATTTCATTAATCATTACCCATGCACCGTTAAAGGAACCGAACCCAGTTGGCTCCATATAGGACTTGAGCGAAAAAATATCAACGCCTTTTAATTTCTCAAAAGCTTCTTGCATGGTTTCACCTCCTAACTAGCGTATTTATTTTCAAGACTTGAAGAAACTGTTGCTTTCATAGGTTTTAGTAGCATGTCAATATCTTCAAAAAGATTGTGAACAGAAACCATGTTCAGGTTGCCATAGACGTCATAGTAGAGACATTGCCCTGAAATCATATTATCAATCCATTCTAGGTTTTGTTCGTTGACTTCTAGGTTGACGTGATGAAGAATATCTTCTCTTTCTGACTTTTCGTAAAAAGCAAATATGGTTCCAAAGCCCGTCGTGTCATCGTCATTTTCAGCATCATGTACAGATTGAGTAATGAGTGCAAGGGTATTGTTTTTTGAACGCCCAATACGTCTCATGTTTTTTATAACGGCTTTTCCTTCTGCGGATTTCATCAGAATCCATGCTTCATCGAAAAATTCGATGGTATCCTCATTTTCATTGCGCTCTCCAAAATGGGTACAAAAGGCACCAAGCGCAAACATGAGAGCAATAGAATTTCTTTCGTGGTCGGAAATCTTTGTGGAATTATCTTTAGGTAGTTTAAGGTTGTTAACTTCTAGAATGGTGACTCGGGAATCGTAGTTGAGTCCTTGAGTGGTTCCATCTGAAAAGGCAAGTTCCAAGATGGAATTCGTGACAATAGAAGTTAGATAACGTCCCACAGAAGCAATATCATCCTTCTCGTCCATTTTCAGGTGTTCTAAGACCTGTTTAAATCCAACAGCTTGACCTTGCTCTCTTTTCTCTGCAATGATGTTTATAGCCTCTGTAATGGCTGTCTTTTGATCCATGGTAACATCATCTACAGCTTGCAGGAGAAATTCCAACATATTTTTTGCGACTTCGACTGCCTGTTCTTTCTCAAGAACAACGATGGGATCCAAAACCCCGTGGTTAGATGGTAGCGAGCTATCAAGAGTGACAAAGTTAAATGCTTCAATCTGTTTCTTACGTTCAGGGTAGAGCCTAGCAAATTCAGGCGAGTGAATCACTTGTTGGTAGTGATTTCTGAGTTCTCGTTTCGGGTCAATGTAGAGGGTTTTGACATTTTGCAGGGCAACGCTCAAGAAAATAATCTGAGCCAAAAAGGATTTTCCTTGTCCAGTAGCACCTGTGATAATGATGTGTGGGTTTTTAGTGATTTTACCAGCGATATCTTCTTTGTTTCCGACAGTGGCATTATATAGAACAATGTTTTTGGAGGATTCGATAGCTTTTTCAATCGAATCCCAACGCCCTGTCCAGTTGTCTACTCGTCCGATATACCAGCCAATCCGATTTCCTGAAGAGCTATTGGTAAAGGGCATCAGTTCTGAGAAACCACGAGGAGTTACCATATGAGTCCAAGTTCTCGTTTTCTTTTGAAGATGCTGACCATAGAGGAGGGCTTGAAAAAGGTAGGGTGCATCTTGGCTAGCTTCACTGATTTCAACGCCCATATCATCAAAGTAATTGAGAACTACTTGTCTACGTTGTCGTAGTTGTTCAATACTGGAGGCAGATACAATAAGATAAGCTCCATATTCGATGATATTTTCCTTATTTCCTACCTTCTTCATTAAGTCTTTTAGAGAAAGTGACCCCATGATGATTTCATCTTGTTGGACAGTATCAGTATTTTCTGCCTCTTCCATAATATTGCGATAGCGGGTATTGGATCGTCCCATTTTCCCTTTGATTTTATTGTTATCAATAAATTCTGCCTTAATACGCAATTCAACTGGGAAGTTAAGCCGTTGGACAAATTCTCCTAGATGAAAGCCGTTAAACTGAATAGGAAATTTTCCAACAGGAAGAATGGTAACAAAAGAAGAACCATAAGGACTTTCTAGTTTTAAAAAGCCACCCTTGGTAACTTTGATTAGAGTATCCGTGATGTTAAATTGGGAACGATTGGCGAGGACTTCCTTTTTGTAGTGGGGAATATAGCGGAGATATTGCATCCGTTGGTAGTAGAACAATTCCTCATCCGATAAGGCTTTTGCTCGTAAGGGAGCGAGGGCTTGGTAAATGGTAAACTCATCTGCACAGTAGTCCTCATACCAGTTTTCAGCGAGTTCATATTCGTAGCCAAACCCCTGAGCGATTTTTTCGGAAAAATCAGTTAGGCTTTCAAGGGCTAATTCTTTGATTGTTTGCCCATGATTTTGTTTTCTTAGGTTAACTCCAATAACCCAATCAAATTGATAAGGGATTTCCATTTCATTTGTTAAATGGTCAACGGTGTAGAGGAGGAGTTCTTCACCGAGCTCTCTACTATCATCCGCTAGCGCTTCTGAGAAGTCCTTTAATTTTTCCTCTAGAAGATAATCCTTAGGAATGAGGGAAACCTCAAAATATTGATTTTTTAGAAGTTTCTTCATCATTTGTGCAACGGTTAATTTGTGCTTATTTTTCCGTCCGTCATCCGTTATGGTAATTGGGGTATTCGGAATACGGTAGTAGGCCATTACTGACCGATCCCGTTTCAAGACAAGATTGTCATGAGTTTGTAGAATGGGATAAGTTAGTGTTAGAGACATAGTTCCTCCCTTCTAAAGGTTTGTTTTCTCAAAGACGATTTCTTCAACCGGTTCAATACGATCTTCATGGTAGATTGCTTTTTTATTGAGTTTAAAATCCCAACAGTAGATTAGGTAATCTGCTAGAAAAAGATGCATTTTCTTTCCATGTGGTTCGTATTCTGTATAAAATTTTGCTAGCTTATAAGGGATAAACCAGTAGAGAATTAATGAAATCGAGTGGGTGGCTTTAGCTAGAGGAACAAGGATAAAACCACCGGCTAAGAGCATAGCCACCAAGACAATAATAAAGACTATAAAAAAAGACAGTTGCATGGGAGTAGCAAAGTACCAAATGCGAGTGCCTTTTTTAGTTTTTATCTCTTGAATCCAATAAGGGGCGTTAAGCCCCTTGGCGTAATCATACAGTTTTTCATCTTTCATAGTTAGAGTCCTGTTTCAATCCCAAAGAGACGAAGGAACCAGCCAAAAGCTTTTAGAATGTCTTGTCCTTTTGTGAGTGAGACAATGACAGCATAAAAACAAACTACTGAAAAAAGCTGGATCCAAGAGCTATTGCGCCAAGCTTTAACTGCAAGTAGGACTGCAATTGCTCCTAGTACCCAAACAGCATCTCCTTGTAGGAAGGCTCGTAGATTTTCTGTGTTCATGTTGTTCTCCTTTATTTTTCTTGTTTTGCGTAGTTAATAGGGATGGTGTGGGCTAACTCATCTACAAAGTATGTCCCGTTATTTTGAGTAAGAGTGAGAGTGAAATTCTCTGAATGAGTTGAAGCCCCTACTTCAAAAGTAACTTGAACAGTTGCGATGAGCTTTTCTCCATCTTCTTTTAGATAGGTGTAGTCAATACTTTTAAAGGTAGTATTTGCGACTACAGAAATATCTTTAGCAATCAAATTCAGATTGTCTTGATTTGTAGTGTAGTTGGTGAAAAAGACAGTTAAAAACTTATCTACTTTCTTGTGTTCATCCTCCGATAGACGATCAGTTGCTGACAGGGTCAATTGCTCGTTTTTTGAAGATGGAATTGCTTGTGAGGAGTCAAGACTTGAGAACCAAGGTAGACCAGCGATACGATATTTACCATTAACTTCTTCAAAAGGAATATTAAATCCTGTTGTGATTTCCTTTTTCTCGGTGTTGTTGTCCTTTTTGATCCATTC